>JAZDIE010000301.1:0-2746 GCA_043805295.1 Pseudomonadota bacterium | reverse complement strand
CGGTTTCTGCGGTATGAGTCCAGCCACACTTGAACGATATGCTCATCAGCGTTGAATGATACTCTGCTTTCCGTAGCCTCAAGCGGTATTCCGCTTTTGTTGATTAGTTCGATTCTAGTAGAGCCTCTTTGGCTTGACGCGCCTTCAATTTTTGCCCTGACACCTAAAGCTCCTCCGGGAAGACGCACCAGGGGCATAATGGCCTCCGGCCCTGCTTCTCCCATGAGCCCAATATCTCCCGAAGCCATCGGAAAAATAGTTGGTTTTTTTATAATCCCACCGGCAGCCATAGGCTGTACATTGCCAGAATCAAAGACGTTGCCCTTTCCTGACTTAAAAAAGTCTTTGAACCAACCACCAAACATTCCCATTAATGGCTCCGCAATCGCCCACTGAATCCACATCTGGGTTATCATTTTGGCAAAGGCCTTAGCGATATCAGAGAAGGTGGATTCAGCATCGAAAAGAACATCGGTTAGCATATTGGAGAAATTGCTTGCCCATCCTTTGAAGGCATCGCTCATTCGATCTGTCCAATCATCTGCTTTTTGGACCATATCCTGGATTCCTACTTCAAAACTGTCTGCATAAGCAGCCCAGGCCTCTTTCCATTCTTTTAGCTGTTCCTGCCACCTCTGAACGTCTATAATTTTAAGCTCTTTAGCACCTATGTCGGCCACAAGCTTTTGCACATCTTTGGTCCACATGCCAGTAGCCTTGAGTTTTTCTTCAGTATCTTTTGCCCACAAATACACTTGTTGCCGTCGTTTCTCCCAGCCTTCATAGTCAAGTAAAGTAAGTTCGTTTTGTAACTCGTGATATTTCTCTTGCAACTGTTTAAATAACTTTTCATAGCCTTCTGGCAATCCGGGAGGCGGTAAAGGAACAGGAGCAGGGAGGTCTCCAACGCCTTTTGGCCTTGCCGGTATTTTGCCCCTAAAAAAAGGCCCCTGCATGATTTCCTCACCTCTTCTGACAAGCTCTTCAAGCTCTTTGAAATTCGCACCCGCCACATCTTTGATGCTTAAAACTCCGCCTGCAACCATCCCCAAGGCTTTTCCAAGATTTTCCGCCCAGGTTGCCATATGTGCTATGCCGCCAGCAATAATGGCCCATTTTTTGCCGCCGATAGCAAGACCTATGAGACCCCATTCAATAATGGCAGGGTCATACGAGATAATATCCCATATCGTCTGCAAAACATTTTTAATCTTTTCCACATACTCGGGCACTTTGATTCTTATAAGTTCTCGATTGTTATCAATCCATGTTTTCATTTCATTATTGATGTTGATCAGCTGATTTTTTAGTTCATCAAATACGCCTGCTTCCATGACTTGTTTGACGATTTCTTCAAAATAGCTTTGGGTAGTGGTAAGCAGGCCCTGCCAATTTCTTTGGGCTTCCTTTGCTGCCCCTCCGAAGTCTGTTGCAAGCCCTTTCCAAATAACTGAGATAATGTTCTGGATTGGCACATTCATTTTTTGCAATTCTTCAACGGTCTTACCAAAGGCCTCAGTCACATATTTTCTGGCATTAATACCGACTTCGCTAAGCTGATTTAGTTCTTCAGCCGATAATCTACCTAATGCTTGCATTTGGCCCAATGCCCTGGCAACACGAGGCATGGCATCCTCACCAAACAATACAGCAACGTCAACAAGGGTCTGCAAAGATGCAATGGTGGGATCAAGACCCATGGCCTTCATCATGGCGAATGTATCAACAGTTTTTCGGGTATTCACGGGCATTTCGAGTGCCCATTCATTTAGGGCGTCTAATGTTTCCTTGCCGCGCCCACGGGTTAGAGCATTTAGTTTCACTTCCATCTGCTCAAAAGAGGATGCAACATCCAAAGCAGTCTTACCAAGCCTCACAAGGCCGTAACCTCCGGCCATTGTCACCAACAGCCCTTGCATGGACGTTAAACGTTTGATGGTATTATTGATGGCGGTCTCACCCTTTTTCAGGCCATCGGTAAAACCTATCCAGGCACGACTCATCCCTGTTGTGCCAGTAGACACGCCCTTCGTGGTCTTATCGAATACAGCCGTTACTTGTTTTAGGACAGCACTGGCCTTGTCTTCGCCAATTATTTGTATTTCAACTTTGTTTCCCATATCGCTTTTCCACGAAAACGCTAACCTGTTTTAGCATCCAAGCTCTATCTCTTTGAGGTATTCCAAATCCGTCCATTGCGCTGATAATATTCGTTACGTTTAGGCCTCCGCTAAATCCATCAAAAACCGCTGCCCCTACTTGCCTGAAAAACCACATAACTATTTCGTTCTGGAAATACAATTCCGGTTTTCCACATATTCTGCAATCTGCCCTTATCCCCCTTTGTCTAGCAATCTTCGCGCAATCTTCGCAAGCTCCGGGGGTACGCTCTTTTAGCCAGCCTGCGAAGTCTCTGAGTTTTTTTCAAGCAACCCTTCCTTTTCGGCAACCTTAACGGCTATTTCATTCAGCAAATTCGGATTTTGGGAGAACAAGAGATTTTTATTTTTCATAGTGCAAGGGGCCGGTTTATCGTTTATTGTCGGACCTTCCCATGCCATAATTCTCAACAGGCAATCCGCAAACATAAAGCCGATGGCCTGAGTTTCGGTGTCCTCTATCTCAAGCTCAATGATTTTACTCCGCCAGTACATGAGATTTGAATACTCGCGCGGGTTTAAGGTAAACGTCATACCCTGCACTTCAACCGTGATATCCCCTATACTTTTAATCTCCATAAAATCAC
>JAZDIE010000300.1:0-3796 GCA_043805295.1 Pseudomonadota bacterium | reverse complement strand
CCCGCCTGCCACTGCGAGCTCGCCCGCCAGCCAAGCCACCCCCCTGTGCATTCGCCTGATGCGTAGCCGACCGTGGACGGGCAGAGCGAGGCGGCCAGGGGCACAAGCGGGCAGGTTACACAGATTTTCGTGAGTTATTGGGTTAAATTCCCCACATATTTGCATACTTGTCTTTTCCGGCACACAAGTTGCTTGGTTAAAGTTAAAGTGAATTATTCAGCCACAGATTCACCCCGGTACCATCTGCCGGAGCTACGGGGCTGGCACAGATGAACACAGATAGGTTTAAATACAAAGAAACCACAGAACATTAAGAATTATATTATAATCTTGGTGACAAAAAAATATCAGTGACGATCAGCGTAGATCTGTGGCTGAATAAAGTAATCGCAAAGTTTTTTGAAAGGTATTGTTAAAAAAGCTTAAAATTTAATATGTTGGGATGCCTCTTGGTATGTAACCCAGGGGGGCGGAGCCCGCCCGCCTCGCCTGAGCGAAATTAAGGCTTGCGATGGCGGGCAGGCCTGCCCGGAAGGTGGGGGAGGAACGAAGTGCTCATTGAGCGGCCCTTCCATGGTCTTTACAAATGTTATCAATCCACGCAGCCATATTTCCCGAAAACACGAATTCAAGAAAACCCTGGTCAAAAAGGGTGCAACAATCGGCGCCAATGCAACGATCATATGCGGACATACCATAGGCAGATACGCCTTTATCGGAGCAGGAACAGTTGTGACCAAAGATGTGCCTGATCACGCACTTGTGCCTGGGAACCCTGCCGAGGTTGCCGGCTGGATGTGCGAATGCGGCTATCAGCTTGATTTGCAGGCTGGAACTGCCATCTGTAATTACTGCGGAAAACAATACAGGCTGACTGGTGAAGAGGTTAAGCAGATTTAACGGGCAGTTGAATATTTTCCTTGCAAAAAGTAAAATAACTTGATATATTTTCCCTCTAAAAGGGATAATATGAAATGAAGAACATACTTAAACGAATTATTAAAGATTTTCACGATCGTCCGCTCCCTGACTTTAAGCCCAGGCAGGCCGATGTTCCTCTGAACCTGGATAAGATTATCACTATAGTAGGTCCCAGAAGGGCGGGAAAAACTTATTATCTTTTCCAACTTATGGCGGAGCTGGAGAGGCAAGGTGTGGCGCGCAATCAGATTCTGTATATCAATTTTGAAGATGAGCGCCTGGCACTGGAAGGCCGTCACGATCTCATTATAGAGGTTTATCTTGAGCTTTATCCAGAGCTGGATCCTTCTTTGTCCTATTTTTTCTTTGATGAGATTCAGGAGTTGGATCTGTGGGAGAAGTTTGTTCGCCGCATGTTCGACACTGTGACCAAAAGGATTTTTTTGACCGGTTCCAATGCAAAGCTTCTATCCAAAGAGATAGCTTCATCTCTGCGCGGCCGCAGCCTTTCTTTTGAAATTATGCCGCTTTCCTTCAAAGAGTTCCTGAGTTTCAAAGAGATCGACGCACAAGACATCTATTCCACCAGGAACATTTCACTTATTCAAAATGCCTTTGAAGAGTACCTGTTATGGGGCGGTTACCCTGAGTTGGTGGGGATTGAAGATCGCTTTAAGCCGCAAGTGTTGCAGGAATACTTCAATGTAATGCTCTATCGAGATCTGGTAGAAAGATACGCTATCAAGGATGTTTCCGTATTAAAAGATTTAATGAAGCGTTTGATCGCATCGTTTACCAAAGAGTTTTCCATAAACAAGTTATACAACGAGCTCAAATCGAGAGGTATTTCAATCAGCAAGGATCGTATCTACAGGATCGTTGACCAAATATTCTCGATCTATATGCTGGCATATGTGGAAAAACATGATCCATCGGTCACTAAAAGAGAGATGAGCAATAAGAAGATTTACCTTTTTGATAACGGTTTCGCGGCAGTGACCCAATATTCTTTTTTTGAAGACAGGGGAAAACTTTTGGAGAACCTGGTTTTTACCCGCCTTAGGGCTCAAACAGAAGAGATATACTTTTTGAAAAACGGATGGGAGTGTGATTTTTTGGTTTTCCCAACGGCAAAACAGCCATTGACCATTCAGGTGACTGAACGCTTGAATTCAGATAACCTGAACCGTGAAATCAAAGGCCTGGAGATGGCGAGAAAACGAATTCCTAATTCAAAAGGCCTGTTGTTGGTGGGACAACCTGTCCGGCATCGCTCTCGCTCAGGCGAGGTGGGCGGGCTTGATCAGGCTGTTGATTTGCCGGACTGGTGTGAAGTCATGCCGATCTCCACTTGGCTTTTGGGGTAAACCGACAGTAAACCTTGATGATTTGATAATTGCAGAGGGATTAAAGTAATCAGTGTAATCTGCGCATCTTTTCAAGCCGATTAGGCGCAATTCTGTGGATTAAAAGGATTAAAAAGGATTTCTTAATGAAAGACAAACTAAAACAGGGCGAAGTACCTTTTGCCGGAACACAAAAAATCTCTCTCAATATCAATACATGAGAATCGGGTGATAGAGAAATATGAACAGGAGCAATAAAGTTACAAAGTGCCAACGTCCCCTGCGTTCAAAAAGGTGAAGAAAATCTTGGCATGTGGCATGTGTCAGGAAGTATGGGATAGAATGATATAAGTTACATTTATTATCAGCGTTCGCAATTAGGTGATAAGCAGAAATCAAGAAAATATAAGAGGCTAAGTATATGAGAACGATAGAAATAGAGTATCCGGAGACCATACCTGCCATATTAAACCTTAGTCCTGAGACGTTTGAGCAAGAGGCGAGATTCGCTTTGGCAGTCAAACTGTACGAAATGGGACGTCTTACATCTGGACAGAGCGCACAATTAGCAGGAGTGTCGCGTGTAAAATTTTTGCTGAACTGCCGGCAGTATGGCGCGGCCAGCGTGGAATGGGATCAGACAGAAATCGATGCTGAATTTGCGGATATGGATATATGAACGGCAAGATGATTTGCAATACAGGTCCTCTCATAGCCCTTTCAATGATTGATCGCATTGATATCCTTCGGCATCTTTTTAAACTTATTGCTGTACCGGAAGCGGTGCATAAGGAGATTCTGGAAGGTGGAATTACAAATGCCGGATTGGCAAATTACCGGAAAATAAAATGGATAAAGGTTATAACACTTTCCAGCCCGGCAGATCCTTTATTGGAGACATCTCTTGATTCCGGAGAGGCTGCTGTGATTGAACTTGCGAGAGAGTTAAATGCTAATTTTGTCCTGATTGATGAGCGCAAAGCCAGAAAAATTGCACGTACTGTTTACGGACCGCATGTTATTGGCTCAGCCAGAGTTTTGGTTGAAGCCAAAAGACGCGGGTTGTTGCGTAATGTTGGCGCTGCGCTGCAGGCTATGCGGGATGGCGGCTATTGGATAGGTGATTCAATTGTTGATGTAGCTCTAAAAAAAGCAGGAGAGATATAGCTTCTATCAGTTTCCCTCCCTCTCGATCCTTACGCTCTTAACTCTCTTAATAGAAACTTATAAACCAATGAACGTTTGCGGAACTGTAGCTTACCGCAAGTGGGTGAATAATCCAGGCATGAATAGATTAAAAGGACTCAAGAGGATTTCTTAATGGAAGACAAGCTAAAACAGGGCGAAGCGCTTTTTGCTGAAGGGAAAATCGAAGAGGCGGAAAAATGCTTCTCGGATTTTTTGGATCAAAACCCAGAAGATGCGGAAGCGCTTAACAATCTTGGTGCCATCTACTACACCAGAGGCAATGTTAAGGAAGCAGAAGGCTACTTTTTTAAAGCACTTGAGGCCAAAGAAGATTATCCGGA
>JAZDIE010000299.1:0-4545 GCA_043805295.1 Pseudomonadota bacterium | reverse complement strand
GCTGCCTTCGGCGCCTTTTTCTTTGCTGAGCGGCGTTTTCACAGGACTCTCATCTTTATGGATCAAGAGGCTCTTAGCTTCTTCGATTATCTGCGCTGCCTTTTTCTTGCCTATCCCCTTTAATTCTGAAAGTTTCTCCGTGCCTGCTTTTACCAGTGAAACAATACTGGCGTAACCGGCCTCAACCAGCACTGCACCGAGTTTCTTACTAATGCTTTTTAGCTTAAGCATGCCCTTCATTTCTTCTTCAATGGCCTCCTTAGAGCGCACATCTATTTCCCACCCCACAATGCGTGAAGCAAGACGCACATTCTGACCGCGTTTACCTATAGCAATAGACAACTGATCAGCGCCGACAAGCACTTTCGCCCGCTTGTTGTCCCTGTCCAACTCAATTCTTGAGACCACTGCCGGAGCCAATGCCGCCTTAATGAATTCCTTAATGTCGGGATTCCAACGCACAATATCAATCTTTTCTCCGCGCAGCTCTTCGATGATATTCTTAACGCGTGAACCGCGCATACCCACGCACGCGCCCACACCATCGACTTTTTCATCTTTCGAAAAAACAGCTATCTTTGTCCTTTCTCCCGCTTCGCGGGCAATCGCTTTCACTTCGACGATACCTTCGAAAATCTCGGGAACTTCCAGCTCAAAAAGTTTTTTGACTAACCCTTCATGCTTACGCGAAAGAATTATCTGTGTTCCCTTGTCTTTTTTCACCTCATACACAAACGCTTTCACCCGCTCACCCAGCCTGAATCTATCCAACGGAGAAATAAAAGAGTGAGGCACAATGCCTTCCGCTTTACCCATAAGGTCAAGGATAACCGCTTTCTTTTCCAGGCGATACACTATCCCGCTGACAATATCACCTTCCTTATCCTTAAATTCGTTATACATATTATCTTTTTCTGCTTCGCGAATTTTCTGGATAATCACCTGTCGTGCGGTTTGGGCGGCGATGCGACCGAATTCCCTGGAGACCACCTCGTTCTCTCCAACCCAAACCTTAATATCTCCCTTGACAGGGCTTTTAATACCAGCGCTTTGTCCTTTTTGGCAATAAATCTGGGGAATTTTTTTGAAGAAAGGATCCCCATGGATACCACTTCTTCAACCGAGGCTGGGAAAAATGTGCCGGCGTGTGCTCTGTTTTGAGGGACATAGCCGATTTTTTCCCATTGGGAGAAGCAGGTCAATTTTTCTCCAAACAGCTTTATTTGTCCTGTTTTAAATGGAAGGAGTCCGAGTATGATTTTAAGCAGTGTGGTTTTTCCTGATCCGTTAGGTCCTAGAATAGCCAGGAAGTCTCCCCTTGTAATGTTAAGGTTTATATCCGCCAGGACGGTCAAGCCGTCATAGGAGAAGCAGAGATTCCCCACACTAACTTGTATCTTATCGGTTGTCACAACCAAGGCCTTTTTTGAGGTTTTCAAGATTTTGCATCATAATATTCAGAAATGTAGTCCCATGATTGGTTTGTTTTTTAGTGAGATTGACGCCAGGGTTTAATACGAGCGTTATTCCCCCGATTTCCTGCGCGATGACACGCGCAAGCTTATCGCTGACCATTTCTTCAAAATAGATATATTTAACCCCTTCTTGTCTTGCTGTTTTTACCAGTTTGGCCAGCCTTGCAGGTGTCGGCTCTGAATCAGGGTTGATTCCATAAAGAGGAATCTGACTAAGGCTGTATCTCTTTGCAAGGTAGCCAAAGGCGGCATGTCCGCCGAACACAAACGAACGGCTGTTGCACAGTTTCAGGGTTTGAATATACATGGCGTCCAGGGACTTTAATTTTTTTATGTATAGTTCGGCGTTTCTTGTAAAAAAACCTGATTTTTGAGGCGCCTTAGAGGAAAATATTTCAGCAATTTTTTTGACTATCTTTATATCATTATCAAGATCAAGCCAGAGGTGCGGATCTGGTCCGCTGTGATGATGAGTGTCGTTGGTTTCATGAACATGATGAGGTTCTCCATTAAGCAGGGGAACTATTTTACTTGCATCGATGACTGCTATTTGTTTATCTGCTGCGCCCCTGAGTATATTGTTGATATAAGGCTCCATGCCAGCGCCCACATAAATAAATACATCTGCTTTACTTACCTTTAAGATATCGCTTGGCGCTGGCTCCCAGGAATGCGCTTCAACACCGGGAGGCAACAGGAGATGAACGTCAACAAGTTCTTTGCCGACTTCTCTGGCAAATTCCTGAAACGGAAAGATGCTGGTGATGACCTTAAGAGTGGCGTCTGCACAAGCTGGGCTGCAACGAGCAAAGATTATTGCTGAAAATAGCAGAAAGCATACGATGTTAGTTGTTGATCTGTGCATGCGGGTTTAGCCTAAGGAGATACGAATTATGGTCTTCCATGTTTCGCTGGGAGTCAGGTTGATCCGCCAGAACGGCGTGACAGATATTGCCTGAAGTACTGATTCAAATCCTTGTTCTGTCTGATACACGGTTCGTACTGGGAAAAGTCTTATGTTGGTGGGATTTTCCGGCTGTAGGGTTAGTCTATCCTGTTTCTTTTTGCCTGTGAAAAGAAGGGTTGAGACTTCTTTGCATACTGACGGGGTGTCGAGTATGTAGTCTTGACCATTGATTACAAGACCTCCCTTGCCGGTGGCCATTATGTATGGGAACCAATTCCATTCGATTCCAAAGATGCAGGATATAGAATCTGTTCCAGTGTTGGTTATTTCATGGATAACAATCATGCTGCCTTCAGGGGTGAATGTAACACTCTTGCGCAACATTACATGATACGGCTTATTATCAATATAGAGCCGTCCATCCCTCCTCATGGCAACAGTAGAGCCGTCCACATTAAATGAAAATGGCTGATCCGCAAAGTCGCCTATATCGTCAAAGAGGATATCCTCGTTTATTTTTTTAAAGGGGAAAAACCTGGAGATCATCCCGCTGCGGCGACAGGAATCGAACTCAAGCCCTTCCTTTATTGCACTCAGGTCTTTGGGAATGTCGTGTATGCTTGCAATGCCTGTTGTATTTTTCCATTCTTCTGCGCCGTCTTTTTGGGCATGGTAAGATTCCTTGTATCGCGCAACGGTATTAAGCAGGTTTATTCCAGCGTTGAAATCGGAAAACTCCAGTAGTTGACCTCCGGTGCCAGGTTTTATAATAGCGGAAAATTTTGGACTATAGGCGCATATCTCATCTTTTCCGTCATAGTCTATGTCAATGGTTTCCAGGGTAAGCGAGGTATCTTTACGCATTTCTTGTTCTGCTAAGATGAGGCGTTCCCATAGCGCATGGCGCAGGTGCGGCAGGTAGAGTCCGCCAAAAACCCCATGCCAGTATGCGTCGTTACATTGAGCTGCATGGATGTGGTCCAGGATATCCATTCTATCGGAGAAGCTTTTGTTATGCAGCTTTCTCAGAAAGAGCATTTTTTTATGTAAGAGATTAGACTCAGGATATTTTATAAAAAAGTTACGCCAGTGCCCCCCTCGGATATAAGGGGAGAAGTTCTTCCAATCAGGCCCAACCCTTTGCTTTAAGGCTTCTATCTGTTCAACATGAGTTGCAGGGAGACTCCATTCTTCCATCTCTCTGTAAGATGCAGTTGAAAGATAGGCGAGACCCGCAGGAGGGATAGTCTCCATTACCTCAGAAGGGGTTGCCATAGTAATAAATGAACTACACGCCTCCTCTATGGTATTAAAAAACTGATCGAGCCAGCCGTCTTCGTAGACCCATTTTTTTGTGCCTGGCCATCCCCCGAATTTTTCTCCGTCATCGACATATATAGATAAAGAGTGCCCTTTAGCTTGCAGGCCTTTAAGATATAGCGCAGGATCTGCCGGAGGATTAAATGGAATAAGATACCGGAGATGCTCATCAACAGGGAATATGGCGAGGCGCTTTCCTTCGGCCTCGGTCAGGTAGTAGGCATGCAGGTCTTTTTTGTCAAATCCGGATATTAGAAAGTGCCGGTCGTCTACAATTACGTAAGAGATCCCTGCGTCAATCAGCGCCTCTGTTACCTGGGGTTCCCAAGCCCTTTCTGTAAGCCAGAGGCCTTTGGGAACGCGCCCGAATTTTTCAGCTATGAATTCTTGTAATTTTTTGATCTGACTCAGGCGGTCTTCCCGAGGAACTGCGACCAGGACAGGCTCGTAAAAACCTCCGGTCAGTAGTTCCACCTGGTCGCTTTGAACAAGTTCAGCGAGTAATTCGATCATTTCGGGGCGATGCTTGTCGAGCCAGGAAAGGAGTATCCCGCTGAAATGGACTGCCATTTTAAAGAAGGGGCGTTTTTTTACTTCCTTAAGAAAGGGGAGATAGCAGGAAGAAGTAAGGGAATCGATTACGTGATCGAAGTTCCCAATCGGTTGGTGCGAGTGAATGCCAAAGATGAATTTGAGTTTTTGTTTCATAGATTGCTTTACTTAGCGGATTTGTAAAAAGCTCCAGGTGCAAGGCGCGCGAGTCGGGGAAGGGCGAGGCGTACTTCCTGTACGTTGAGTCATTCCACGACGAAGCGCAACGCAGCAGATGGACTTTTTACAAAT
>JAZDIE010000298.1:0-13233 GCA_043805295.1 Pseudomonadota bacterium | reverse complement strand
CCAATACTGAGCCTGTTGATATTTATACCACTGGCAGGGGCTGTAGTACTGCTGATGCTAAAGAGCGATTTGTACGCCAGGATATGGGCGCTTATTGTAACGCTTGTAAACGCTGCGTTATCGATCCCGCTTTATTCCTACTTTGACTCATCCACACATTTATATCAGTTCACAGAACATGCTGAATGGATATCTGTGCTGAATATTAACTACTCACTTGGAATCGACGGCATCAGCTTAATGCTTGTGCTCCTTGCCACAATGATTATGCCGTTTTGCGTACTATGTTCATGGAGTTATATTAAGACGCGGGTAAAAGAGTTTATGCTCAGCATGCTGGTGATGGAAGCTGCTATGGTAGGGGTCTTTTGCGCGCTAGACTTTGTGCTTTTTTATATATTCTGGGAAATGATGCTGATTCCTATGTACCTCCTGATAGCAGTATGGGGGGGGCCAAACAAGACTTATGCATCGATAAAATTTTTCATATATACGCTCGCAGGATCGGTAATGCTTTTGGTAGCTATCATCGCCCTCTATTTGAGCACTGGCTCGTTTAGCATACCAGAATTGATGCAGCATACATATCCATTTGGGTTTCAGTTCTGGATATTTCTGGCCTTTGCTCTGGCCTTTGCCATTAAAGTTCCTATGTTTCCATTCCATACATGGCTGCCTGCTGCACATGTGGAAGCTCCTACCGCAGGTTCTGTGATACTGGCAAGCATACTCCTTAAAATGGGAGGGTATGGTTTTTTGCGCTTTTGCTTACCTATAGCCCCTCATGCTAGTATTCATTTTATGCCTCTTATGCTTGGGATATCTTTGGCCGGTATTATCTATGGCGGGTATGTGGCTTTAGGGCAGAGCGACATGAAAAAGCTAATCGCCTATTCCAGCGTGGGACATATGGGTTTTGTAACCCTGGGGATATTTTTATTTAACAGCCAGGGGATTGAAGGCGCAATACTTCAAATGATAAACCACGGCATAACTACCGGAGCGCTTTTTATTTGTGTTGGAATTATCTATGAAAGAACCCATAGCCGTATGATCGGAGACAATTCTGGACTCGGCAAGCTCATGCCAATATATGTTACATTTTTTGGGATTTTTTCTTTATCCTCGCTTGCTTTCCCTGGAACAAACAGCTTTGTAGGTGAGTTTTTGGTGCTTATAGGTGCGTTCATGAAAAACAAGATGGTAGCCTTTATAGCCATACCTGGCGCGATCATGGCGGCTGCTTATATGCTGCGTCTGTTACAAAAAATTGTATGGGGCAAACGAGGAGATCACCCGGTTTATGACCTGAATGTTAGAGAGATCTTAACCCTGATCCCGCTAATGATATTTGTGTTCTGGATAGGATTTGGTCCATCTCCATTTTTGAAGATCACGCATGTTAGCGTGGAGCATCTTGTTCAGCAGATAAACAGGGCCAGTGAGGTAGCTCAAGGGGGAGGTCTGAGGTAGTATGGCATTCTTACCGGAAATTTATTTTTTAGGCGTGGTGCTGGTTTTTTTTATATTGTCATTAAGGGAGCAATCTGTAATACGAGATCAGCGCGTAGCGTTTATATTAAGCGCAGTCGGAGTTTTGGTTTCTGCCCTGGCATTTGATCAGAGATGTGAGCTGTTTTCTGGCGCATACCGCGTAGATTTTTTTTCTCAGGTCTTTAAACTCATTCTCAGCCTTGGGTTCTTTTTAGTCATATATATTGGTCAAGGGCTGCGTGATCTGGATGATAAATTATATTCCGAATACTATATGTTTCTTTCTATAAGCATTGTAGGCCTGATGCTTCTTGTAAGCAGTGTGGAGCTTGTAACTATATTTGTGGCATTGGAGCTTTCTTCTTATTCTCTTTATATTGTTATTCCGTTTCGAAATCGCGGTACGCATAAGGATCAGGTAGAGGCCGCTATCAAATATATAATTTTTGGCGCTGTTGCCACTGGCGTGATGCTTTTTGGAATGAGCTATTTATTTGGCATAGCGCATACCACATACATAGCCGAGTTGGCTCAAAAACTTCCTGATCTGATGGGTCAGCCAATAGCAGTATTGGGTGGATTGCTTATGCTAGCGGCTTTTATGTTCAAGTTTGGATTGTTCCCGTTTCACTTCTGGCTGCCGGATGTCTATGAAGGCACTTCAAATGAGACCGCTGCGTTTGTAGCAACCATGCCGAAGATAGCGGCAGTGGCATTACTCCTGCGTCTGGTTGCTGCGCTTAATGGGGGTAGTTATACATCCCTTATTGAAGTGCTTGTGGTAATTTCTGCTATCTCCATGACATATGGAAATTTGGCGGCGCTGGTGCAAAAAGATATTAAACGTATACTTGCCTATTCAGGTATTGCCCATGCGGGCTATGTGCTTTTAGGAGTAGTCAGCGTGAGTACGCTTGGATATGCTGCCGCGACTTATCACATAATAGGATATATGCTTATGAGCGCGGCGTGTTTTTTGGTGGTATGCAAGCTGTCGCAAGAAGGGAAAAATGTTACGCTGGACGATCTGAAGGGGCTTTATAAGCGCTCGCCGTGGCTTGCCTTTACTTTAGCTACAGGGGTGTTTGCATTGGCCGGTATTCCGCCTTTTATGGGTTTTACCGGTAAATTTTTTCTTTTGAGCGCGGCTTTTAAAAAAGGATTTTTAGGTTTGGTAATTATCGCGGCGATCAATACCGCGATTTCCATATTTTATTACTTAAATATGGTAAGGCTTGCATATGCCGTAGAATCTCCTTCAGACATGCCACCTTTGTCAACTGATATATCAACAAAGCTGATCGGTTTTATATTAATAGTCTCAATTATCCTTGCTGGAATTCTTCCAACCACCCTTGTTAACTTAGCTAGTATGGCCGCACAAGCCGTGCTTTAAGCACCTTTCCGCTTTTTTCTTTAGGTAAAAAACGCCAGGTTCTTCTGGTAATACGAAACTCCCGGATATGTCAGTACTCCATCAGATCCATCTTGCGCATCAGCCTGCGGATTCTCTTATGATTTACTTCATGACAAAGGAAGGTATTTTGCTTGACGCAGCGGAAAAATCATTTGTATTATCTCTTGATTTTTACGAATCCATCAAAAAATAGAGATCGGGAGATATATTATGAGGATTACCTTAATATTGTTGATATTGTTTTTACCTAATATCGTTGCAAGTGAGGTGCTTGACCGCGTTGTTGCAGTGGTCAATAGCGATATTATAACCTTATCTGAGCTTGAAGGGGCGTTTCAGCCGTATGCCGGTCAGATCAGGTCAGAAAACTATCCTTTGGTCAAGGAACAAGCTATTATTAAACAGGCTAAAAAGGATATGCTTGAGCACTTGATTGAAAAAAAGATAGAGGAGGGGCTTATCTCTGAAAAAGATATACATGTGCCTGATGAAGATGTGGATAAGACCATGTATAGGGTCAGGGAGCAGAACGGCCATACGGAGGAAGAGCTTGTTCAATTGCTTAAAAAGGATGGGATTACGCTTAATCAGTACAAGGATCAGCTAAGAGAGCAGATTCTTCATGCAAGGCTGGTCAACCAGGAAGTCAGGGCAAAGATTGTGATCACCGAAGGCGAGATCAGGGAATATTATGACAAGCATCGTGAACAATACCAGGGTGAGGAGAGATTTCATATCGCTCTTATATATATTAAAGCGTCTGACAAAAAGGATATGACTGAAGTATTGGAAGAAGGGCGGAAGATAGCAAAAGAGATAGCCACTGGGCTTTTGTTTGACGAGGCGGCAAGGCTTTATTCAGAGGCGGCAGGGTCTGAAAAGGGGGGCGATCTTGGCTCTTTTTCGCTTGACGAACTTGTGCCTTCATTGCAGGAGGCGGTTAAGAGGCTTAAGCCTGGTGAGATAAGCCCTGTTATTAGCACAGAGGATGGGGCGCAGATTGTAAAGCTTATCGAAAAAGAAGGTAAGTCCGCTAAATATTTTGAACAGGCCAAAGAAGAGATTCATCAGGAGCTTTTTCAGAAAAAAGTTGAGGAAGAGTATACTGCGTGGTTGGCGGGGTTAAAGAAGAAGGCGTATATAAAAATGTTGTTGGGCTATTGATGTCAGGTGGATAGTCAGTGGATAGACTGAAGGTTTTTAGAGATAATTCATCTTGTATTACATGAAATTATGCCGATAAGAGAGATGAACTAATAAAAAGTCAAACTCCGAGCTATTCGGTTAGGTCTCTGATCTTTTTAAAAATATCAAATGGCAGAATATTCAAAACAAAACAAAGCAATAAAATCAGATGCAGGGGCATTGCTCCGGGAGGCTGTAGTCAGCCTTCTTAAAAAGAAAAAACCGGTATATGAACAATACTATACCCTTGAGAGCGGATTTGGACTTGCTGTGGCAATAACCGCAGACACGGATCAATATTGCATTTTTTGGGTAAGCGATGATGACGCTTCTATGTTGATGCACTGGGGGATTGCCCCATTAAGACATGAATGGATATTGCCGCCGAGTTCGCTCCTGCCAAAGGAAACCTCTATCTTTGAGAATAAGGCTGCCCAGACCCTGTTTTTTAGGAAGAAAAATCTCCAACTTATAAATATTACGGTAAGTAAGGCGCTGGCTCCAAAAGGGATTTTATTTGTCCTAAAGCGTCTTCCGACCGGCCAATGGATAAAGGATAATGGGCGTAATTTTTATATCCCCATATCGAGCGCAAACGAATATGAGGGCGAGTTGGGCGACGTTAGGTTTGCGAATATAGCGGACGAGATCATAACTCATGAAATGGGAAGCGGATCATGGACGCTGATGCACCGTTTTGATCTTTGCTATGACCTTTTGGATAAGGTGCCTGACAATGGATTTGACGGCCTTGCGCTCCTTTTTGTTTGGTTGCGTTTCTCTGCCCTTCGGCAGCTCGACTGGCAGCGTAATTATAACACCAAGCCCAAGGAGCTTGCACATGCACAAGACCGGCTGACCCACAAGCTGGCGGCCCGGTTTGCCAGAAATTCCATAGAACGGCCATTGCTTCGTATGTTGCTTGCCACCTTAGGAAGAGGCGCTAATGGCCAAAGAGTGCGTGACGAGATACTTCATATCATGCACAATCATCATATAAAAGAAATCTCAGGGCATTTCATGGAAGAATGGCACCAAAAACTGCATAACAACACCACGCCGGACGACGTCGTGATCTGTGAGGCATATCTTGCTTTCCTGAGAAGCAATGGTGATCTTGGTCTTTTTTATAAGACCTTAAAACTTGGCGGGGTCTCGGAGGAAAGGCTGAAAGGCTATGACCGTCCTATAATTTCACCCCCTGATTTTATTCCGTATCTGAAAGAAGCGCTTATTTCAGATTTTGAAAGATTCTTGAGGATACTTAAGGCAGTCCATTCAGGAACTGATCTTGAAACAGCGATTGACGCTGTTAAAGGAAGCCTGAAACCGCAGGCGCTGGGGTCTGTGGAATTTGTCCTTTACCATCAAAACGACCTCCAAGCCCCGCTCGCCATGCTTGCGGAAAAGATTGCAGCCGCGCGCGCGCATCTTGTGTTTGAGGCGAATCGTGATTTTTTATTATTGGACATTGCTTTGGAGCATTTTTTGCGTATCCTTGTGGAGCGCAGAATTTCAAGCGCTACGTCTGAACGCGATCTCTTTCAAACATTGAAGGTAGTGCTTGAAAACCTTACTTTTTCCCTGTTGCCCGAAAATACGGAACTGGATTGTTCTCTTAAACATTGGAAACGGCTTGTTACTGAGCAAATACCAGAACCTGAACTGACAATGCACGCAAGGTCTGTTTTAGATCGAATAAGCCGGATATTGGAAGGTTTTATAGATTACTGCCATAATATTTTTCAGCCTAAAGCAGAACTTCTTGGAAAGGCATTTAAGGCCGATAGTTGGACTCTGAAGCTTTTTAGCGAGGAAGTTGTGCGAGGGCATCCGATCTCCGCGCTTTCAATGCTTGTTTCCCATATAAACGCCCATGCTGGAAAAAATTCTGGTTTGGGAAGGTGGCAGATTATAAGCAGAAAAAATGTTGCTGGCGTAGTTGAATATTTTGACTCGCTCAGGCCGATCCAGGAAAAAAAGTTTTCTTTACCTACAATACTTATAATTAAAAAGGTCTTTGGCGACGAAGAGGTGCCTGAAGGCGCTGTGGGTATGATTACTTTATGCAATATAGATTTAGTCTCACATATTGCTATCAGGGCAAGGAATGCCGGCATTTTATGCGCTACATCTCATGATTCCAGTCTCTTTGATCAGCTAAAGGGCTATGCTGGCAAGAGGATCGGTTTGCAGGTCGATGACTCAGGGGATATATCATTTAGCGATGCAGTGGAAGAACCGGATATTGAGTGTAATAAAAAAAAAGAACGTCATGTTGTTTTCGCTGGCAGTACCCTATTTTCAACATATGCAATACCAGAAGAACTTTTCTCTTTGACTAAGGTGGGCGGAAAATCTGTAAACATAGCTGAGTTACGCAAGCGGCTGCCACAATGGCTTCAAACGCCCAGGTCGGTTGCTCTTCCGTTCGGAGTGCTTGAACATATCATGGAGGAATCAGTTAATCGATCTCTGCTTGAGCAGTATAAAAATTTGATCTCTGCCCTTCAAAAGAAAAAGGCTGAATCTCAAAATGGACTCCTTGCACAGCTTAGGTCAACCATTCTTGCATTAAACGCCCCTGCTGATTTTTATTCAAGCCTATGTAGCGTTATGACCAAAGCCCAGTTAGCTCTTCCGTCTGATTGTAGCAATGCCTGGACATGTATTAAACAAGTCTGGGCGTCTAAATGGAATTTGCGGGCGTATGTAAGCAGGAGACGGTTTCGTATACGCCACAACGATCTTATAATGGCTGTCCTTATTCAGGAGGTTGTTGAGGCAGACTACAGTTTTGTCATACACACATCAAGCCCTGTAAACAGAGACGCTAATGAACTCTATGGAGAGGTTGTCATAGGACTTGGAGAGACGCTGGTCGGCAATTATTCGGGATCTGCGCTAAGGTTTACTTGCAGGAAGAAAAGCAATACCCCAAAATTACTTGCGCTGCCTAGCAAATCTTTTGGGCTTTTTGGATCAGGGCTTATATTCCGGTCAGATTCAAACGCTGAAGACCTGTCAGGCTATGCAGGGGCAGGTTTGTACGATAGCGTTATGTCTTCTCCTCCTGAAAAGGTCTGTTTAGACTATAGCCAGGAGCCGATCTTTTGGGACAAGGCCTTAAGGACTCAATTATTGTCCGATATTGCAAATATCGGGGAAGTAGTTGAAAAGATAATGGGATCTCCTCAGGATATAGAAGGGGTTGTCTCAAAAGGTAAATGTTACGTTGTCCAGACCAGGCCACAGGTGTAAACAGAATATGATTGGCCAAGACCGTATACGCATTGGAAATCAGACAGCATGGTCTGCTGGTTCTCTTATGGCCCCTTTTGAATATGCAGTTTACATGGGATTTGATGCCTTTGAGTGGTTCCCGGATATAAACGAGTTTGGCGTCGGCTGGCGGGAAAGCGATGTCTCTTCCAATATGCGCGATATGATACGCGACACTGCCTTAAGGCATGATATGCGGTTATCTGTGCACGCCCCATGGGATGCAAATCCCATCTTTAATCAGGGCGCGGAGCGTCTTTTTGTTTCTCTGGAATTCGCAAAGGATATAGGCGCGTCCATACTGGTAACACACCTCTTTTGCGAGCAAGGGTTGAGCACTTACATTCATCATATATTACCGATTATCAGAGAGTTAAGCCAGGCCAATATCATGTTGGCCATTGAAAACACACCGTTTAATCCCCCTGACGATTTTAATATACTCTTTGGATACCTGAAGACCTTCAGCCCTCTCTTAAGCAAGCACGTTGGGATGTGTTTTGACCTTGGCCATGCAAATCTTACGTCAATGACGCAGAATAATTATATCAAATTTATTGATTCGTTAGATACTGATCTCTTGATAAACCATGTGCACCTGCATGAAAACTATGGGGATATGGACAGTCACCTTCCTTTGTTTACCGGCCCGTCAGCGATAGATTCATCTGGCATTGAAGGGTTGTTGCGCTTACTTATAAAGAGGGGTTTTTCAGGGAGTATGATCCTTGAACAATGGCCGTCTTCTCGCGAATACCTGCTTGAGACTGCAAGAAATAGGCTTGTTGAACTTATTAAAAAGGCTGGATAGACCATGGACTATAGACGACAAACCACGGTCTGTGGTCTATAGTCCAATTTTTTCCATTCCGCCCATGTAAGGCCTTAAAGCCTCTGGGATGATGATAGTTCCGTCTTGTTGCTGGTAGTTTTCCAGCACAGCGACAAAGGTTCTTCCAACAGCAAGCCCTGAGCCATTCAGGGTATGAACAAACGCTGTCCCCCTTTTCCCTTTTCTTCTAAACCGGATGTTTCCTCTTCTTGCCTGAAAATCCAGGAAATTGCTGCAAGAGGATATCTCCCTATAGGTGTTTTGGCCTGGCATCCATACCTCAATGTCATATGTCTTGGCAGCGGAAAATCCGATATCTCCTGTGCATAGGGTTATTACTCTATAGGGAAGATCTAAGTTTTTTAGTATTGATTCTGCATCCAGCAGGAGTTTTTCCAGTTCATTAAACGATGTTTCAGGGGTAGTAAATTTTACCAGTTCTACTTTATTGAACTGATGTTGTCGTATCAGTCCGCGCGTGTCTTTTCCGTATGAACCCGCCTCGGAACGGAAACATGGGGTATATGCAGTATAGCAAATTGGCAAAACGTCTTCTTCCAGTATCTCATTCCGATGGATGTTGGTTACCGGAACTTCTGCTGTTGGGATAAGGAAGTAGTCACACCCCTCCAGTTTAAACAGGTCTGACTCAAATTTGGGAAGCTGGCCAGTTGCGGTCATGGATATGCGGTTGACCATAAATGGAGGCAGGACTTCTCGATACCCCTTGGCTGTTTGTATATCCAGCATAAAATTTATCAGCGCTCGTTCTAGTCTGGCGCCTTGGCCTTTGTAGAGCGCGAATCGAGCGCCCCCTATTTTGGAGGCGCGTTGAAAATCGAGAATATCCAGTTTTTCGCCGATTGTTACATGGTCTTGCGGCTGAAAGTTAAAAGAGGGGGGTGTTCCCACTATTTTTATTACAGGATTATCAGAGCTATCCTTTCCTATGGGAACCGACGAGTCAGGCATATTGGGGATCGACATAAGCATTGCCTGTAATTGCGACTCTGCTTTTGCCAGTCTTTCGTCTAATGCCTTGATATTTTTAGAGACCGCGCGAGTTTTTAAAACCTCTGTATCGGTATTTTCGCCTGCCTGCTTTTTGCGGGCTATGATATCTGAGACCACGTTGCGCTCGTGCTTGAGCGCTTCGACCTCGGAGAGAAGGTCGCGCCTCATAGTGTCTACACTCATAAACTGATCAAGTTCATTCTCATATTGAGCGCCCCTTTTTTTCAGGCGCTCTTGCACAAAATTAATATTATCCCGAACAAACCTGAGATCCAGCATGTTGCCCCGCTTTGTATCGACGATCCAGCACCGTCGATCTAAGAACTTTAATATTTAAGATCAAGAAAGTAGCATTGGCTGCCAATTTAGTCAATGATTATTATGGGTTGACTTTATTGAAAAAATTTAGTAGTATATAATATTCTCAATATTTGGATATTGAATCGCAACAGTGTCACTACTTGGGTCAAGCGAACAAATAAAATAAATTGGCGAAATACCTTACGGTGAAGATTCAAGAGCGGTTTGCCGCAGGGAATTTTCAATGGAGGGAAGATATGGAAGATCTTTTTTCTCGGAAGGCGGCTGCTAGACGTCAGATGCTTGATATTAGAAAAAAGCTCACCAGGAAACAGCGGGAGCATAAGGACGCTGCGATTCAAGAAAGCCTCTTTTCTTTTGCAAATTTCAGGGAAGCACGGGTAGTATTTTTTTATGTTGCCATGCAATACGAAGTGGCAACCCAGGATATGATTCAAAAAAGCCTTTTATTTGAAAAAGAGGTGACGGTTCCCAAGGTGGACCCGATCGGTCGACAAATCTCTATATTTAGACTAAGGGATATGAATTGCGATCTTGTCCCTGGATATAAGGGGATACTGGAACCGGATACAACAAGGACAAAGCAGATTTCAATAGATCAAATTGACCTTGCTATTATCCCTGGGGTTGCCTTTGACTCAAGAGGCGGAAGGCTTGGCCAGGGCGGTGGATATTTTGATCGGTTTATGCCAGCGCTTAGTGCGACTACTCGCAAAGTGGGGTTGGCATATGAGTGTCAAATAATTTCGCAGGTGCCTATGGGATCCCATGATAAGTATGTTGATATTATAATCACCGAAAAAAGGGTTATTTATAAAATATGAAGGAGGATGCATGTATAACATTGTTAATGAAGAAGATGTGTTAAGGGTTGTTAAAGACAAAAACGTTAGTTTTATTCAGTTTTGGTTTACTGATGTCCTGGGGGTGTTGAAAAGCTTTGCTATCACTCCTTCAGAGTTGGAAATGGGGCTGACCGAAGGAATGGGGTTTGACGGGTCATCTATTGAAGGCTTTGCGCGTATTCATGAAAGCGATATGATTGTAAAACCTGATATTTCAACGTTCGCCTTTGTTCCGTGGCGTGAGCAAGAAAGCGCTCCTGTGGCGCGTATGCTCTGCAACATATTTAACCCTGACGGCTCACCATATGTAGGAGATCCGCGTTATGTGCTCAAGAGGATGCTAAAAAGGGTG
Source organism: Pseudomonadota bacterium (assembly GCA_043805295.1). Taxonomy (GTDB): domain Bacteria; phylum Desulfobacterota; class Desulfobacteria; order Desulfobacterales. The sequence goes on along the minus strand of JAZDIE010000298.1, from coordinate 2,491 downwards.
GAAGATAAGGGGCAAACCTTTTATGTTGGCCCTGAATTGGAGTATTTTTACTTCAAAAACAATAACACTACTGAATGTATTGATCAAGGTGGCTATTTTGACGCACGTCCGCTTGATATGGGAAGCGATTTGAGGAGAAACACAATATTTGCCCTTCAACAGATGGGTATACAAGTAGAGTATAGCCACCATGAGGTTGCGCCCAGCCAACATGAAATAGACCTAAGGTATGACGAGGCGTTGAAGATGGCTGACAAGACCATGACCTACAGGGTCATTGTCAAGGAGATTGCGCGGCAGCAAGGCTGTTACGCCACCTTTATGCCAAAACCTATTTTCGGATGTAATGGCAGTGGGATGCATGTGCATCAATCCCTATTTCAAGGGAAGACCAATCTTTTTTACGATTCCAATGATAGCTATCATCTTTCAAGTCTGGCTAAATGTTACATTGCCGGATTAATGAGGCATGCGAGGGAGATCATTGCTGTCACCAACCAATGGGTTAATTCATATAAGCGTTTAGTTCCAGGCTATGAGGCGCCGGTTTACATCTCGTGGGCGAGGCGAAATCGATCAACTATGATTCGGGTGCCTATGTATAAGCCTGGAAAGGCGGCCGCCACTCGGATAGAATTTCGTGCGCCAGACCCTGCTTGCAACCCATATCTTGCATTTTCTGTGATGTTGGCCGCAGGTCTTAAGGGGATTGAAGAAAACTATGAGCTGACAGATCCAGTGGAAGATGATCTTTATGAAATGTCGCAGGCGGAAAAAGATAGTAGAAATATTAAGACATTGCCTGGGAATCTCTATGAGGCGATCTGTGAAATAGAAAAATCTGAGCTGGTGCGTGACGCCCTTGGAGATCATGTGTTCAATAAATTTATAGAAAATAAAAAAATAGAATGGGACAAGTACAGGATTCATGTCAGCAGATACGAGATCGAAAAGTATTTGCCGATTATGTAGTCATTTCTAGTACCCTGTAACATTTAAATCCAACCCCCTCAATCCCCCCTTAATTTTATAGGGGGGATTGAGGGGTTCAAAATTTTGAACCCCTACTCTTGATCAGGGGAGGTAGGGCACTATAGGCAACTCAAATGTATAGGCTGAAGGCTTTTAAAAAATTATGAGAAAAGTTTGGTTGAACAAAAATTTGTTTGTGCTTCTCATAGCAGACGTTTTATTTTTAACCATCTCATATATTCTTGCTTATATGATCCGATTTGAAGCTCAACTGTGCGCCAGAGAGCTGTTGACCATAAAACAATCTTTAGCCCCTATTATAGCAACCAAGCTGATCTTTTTCTATTTTTTTGGCCTCTATCGAGGCATGTGGCGATATACAGGTCTTACCGACCTGTTGAATATCATTAAAGCGGTTGTTTTAAGTTCTATTATGATTGTCATAGTGGTGTTTATTGTTGCGCGGCTTGAGGGATTTTCGCGTTCTGTGTTTGTTATAGACACAGTTTTTTCTCTGATTAGTATTGGAGGGATACGGATACTGATCAGGCTTTTCCTCTATCATTCGACAACTTTTAGGGGAGAAGGCGGGAAGGCAAAACGGCTTATTATTGTCGGAGCTGGCGATGCAGGAGAGAAGGTTTTTCGGGAGATTAATGATAACCCTTTCATGAAATATAAGGTTATAGGCTTTGTCGATGATGAACAAAGCAAGGTTGGAAAATATATTCACGGCGTAAAGGTGATAGGACGGATTAATGATCTGGCTGAGATCGTCAAAGACAAAGAAATTGATGAGATGGTAATCACTATCCCATCTGCCTCTGGCTCTCAGGTACGCAGAATAGTGGAGCTATGCGAAGAAACCAGGACGCCTTACAAAATATTGCCGGGTATGGGAGAAATACTTGACGGCAAGGTGAGCATCAAGCGGGTTCGGGATATCTCTTATAAGGATCTGTTGGGAAGGTCTCCTGTTAGGCTGGAAAACGATAGGATATCTGAATTTTTAAAAGAAAAACGTATCATGGTTACTGGAGCAGGCGGGTCGATAGGCTCTGAACTGTGCAGGCAGATATGCAGGTATGGCCCTGGGCTTATTATCCTGTTTGATGCAAGCGAAAGCAATCTATACTCGATCCAGATGGAGCTTAAGCATGCAATTACATATGTGAAGTATCGGGCAGTGCTTGGGCGTGTTCAGGACGCAAGGCTGGTAAACGACATTTTTATTAAATACCAACCGGATGTTGTGTTTCATGCGGCTGCGTACAAGCATGTGCCGTTGATAGAAAGGAATCCATGGGAAGCGGTATATTCCAATAAAATAGGGACTAAGACCATTATGGAGGCGTCGCTTGCACATCAAACACCTAGATTTGTGCTTGTTTCAACAGATAAGGCTGTGCGTCCTACTAATGTAATGGGCGCTTCAAAGCGTGTGACGGAAAAAATAGTGCTTGCTCAACATTCGGACACAACTAGGTTTATGGCGGTCCGGTTCGGCAATGTGGTTGGA
>JAZDIE010000297.1:0-16859 GCA_043805295.1 Pseudomonadota bacterium | reverse complement strand
TTCAGGGTGTTCTACTATCTCAGACGGGAGGCCGGAAAGAATTAATTGTCCAAAATCAAGTACAGCGATCCGTTCGCATGCAGACATAACGAGTTTCATCTGGTGTTCAATGAGCCAGATAGTCAACTTGAATTGATCCTTCATCCATTTGATTAATGAAATAAGCTTGTCCACCTCTGAGGGGTTCAGCCCTGCCGCAGGCTCGTCAAGGAGAAGCATTGTTGGTTGCATAACAAGCGCGCGTCCTATCTCCACCTTGCGCTGGATGCCATAAGCAAGGTTCTTGGGAAGCTCTCCTGCATATTCCTTAAGATCCAGGGTTTCAAGCATGGCATCTGCGGCTTTTTGCACTTTTTTTTCATTTTCCCGAAACCGTTTTGTAAAAAGAAGCAAATCAAAAAGCCCGTATCCCAGCCTTGGTTGTTGCGAAACGCAGAGGTTTTCTTTGACTGTCATGTTGTTCCAGAGCCGTATGTTTTGAAACGTTCGCGCAATCCCGCATGCAGCCACTTGCGATGGACGCATGCCGACAATACTTTTCCCCTGAAATAATATCTCTCCTGCAGAAGGTCTATAAAAACCTGAGATTAGATTGAAAATAGAGGTTTTCCCTGCGCCGTTTGGTCCAATAAGCCCCAGAACCTCGCCCTTATCAACAGTGATATTAACACCGCTGACCGCCTGAAGTCCGCCAAAAGAAAGGCTCACTTTTTTCAGTTCAAGAAGCGACATGCGTTTTACATCTTCCTGCGAGGGAAAAGCCGCCTAATTTTTGGAAAAAGGTCGGTAAGCTCACGGTTTCCCATAATCCCTTCTGGCCTGAAAATCATAAGTATGATTAAAAGCAAGGGGATGAGAATCCATTTAAACACCTGAAGAGGCCGAAGCAGCTCCATCAATAATGTAAAGCTGATTGCGCTGATTACAGAGCCGCTGAGCGACGCTACCCCGCCCAGATAGACCATAACCATGACCTCGGTAGACTTCATGACTGAAAAAGACCCTGGATTGATATACCCCAGCACATGGGCAAAGAGTCCTCCGGCTATACCGGCTATGCCGGAAGAGACTAAAAAACCCACAAGCTTCATTTTTTTTGTGTTAACGCCCATGACCTCTGCCGCAATCTCGTCATCCCGCATTGCTGATATTCCCTTTCCGTATGTTGAAGTCACCAGACGGTGGAGGACCCAAATAGTCAATCCCACAAAAGCAAGAATCCAGATCGCGAGCCAGGGTAAATTGGCAAGTTCAGATGTTGCGTCCACCACCTTGCGCATCCCCATAAATCCCCTGGCTCCTCCAATAGTTTGTATATTTTCAAGAGTGCTTTTTATAATATAAGTTACAGCAAGAGTAATGACCGCCAGGTAATCCCCCCTTGTCCTAAAGGATGGAATCGCGACAAGGAGACCGGTTATAGCCGCGGCGACCCCGCCGATAAAAAGGGTTACTGGGACAAGAAAAACTGACATTTTGGGGTCTAACAGGGCTTCACCGAATATGTCGTTTGTAGTAAAGAGCCATACGTTTAGTATGGAGGCGACATATGCGCCTACTGCCATAAACCCGCCATGGCCGCAGGAGAACTCGCCCATATAGCCGTTGACCAGATTCAAAGAGCTGCAAAGCATTATATTGATTCCAATGAACATCAGCACTGTCTGTAGATAAGCGCTTATCCAGTTGAATTGAAAGGCTGCGGTGATCAGGGCGCACAGCGCAAGATAGAGGGTAAGAGGTATATGGCGTTGCATTAGATCTTTGTCGCCCTTGCCACGCCAAAAATGCCGGTCGGCTTGATGCAGAGGAAGAGTAGAAGGAGACCAAAGGCGATCAGGTCTCGCAAGGTGGAGGGGAAGACTGCCGCCACAAATATTTCGAGAAAACCAAGGATGAATCCGCCCAAAAACGCCCCCCTGATATCGCCTATGCCTCCGACAACTGCGGCTATAAAAGCCTTCCACCCGATGAGCGCGCCCATATACGGTTCAAGCACCGGATAGGAAATTGCGAAGAGCACTCCGCTTAGAGCCGCAAGGGACGATCCAACAATAAAGGTAAACACAATCACCCTGTCCACGGAAACGCCCATGAGCGGCACTGCCAGGCGGTCATATGATATGGCGCGCATAGCCATCCCCAGTCTGGTCTTGTGTAGTATTGCCTGAAGCGTAAAAAACACAAGAATAGCGGTAATAATGACCAGCACCTTGATATTGCTGAACGTAACGCCGTGTATAGTATAGATGGTTTTTGCTATAAGTTCAGGGAATGCCCTGCGGCTTGCGCCTAACAACGCGAGGTTGCTATGTTCAAGGATCAGGCCGGCCATCAAGGCTGTAATGACCACATATAATCTGGGAGCGCTTTTGCGTCGCAATGGCCTATACGCCACCCGCTCAAGGAGTACCCCAATGCCTGCGGTCAGCGCCATGGAAATTATAAGGGTAATTATGAAAATAACAGGAAGTGGAATTTCTAATGGAAGCCTAAAGGCATATGCGCCAAGCAAGAATGTAGAGACAAAAAAACCAATATAAGCGCCTACCATAAATATATCGCCGTGGGCGAAATTAATGAGAAGGAGCACGCCATAAACAAGGGTATAGCCTAGCGCAATAAGGGAATAAAAACTCCCCCATTGGAGGGCGTTCAATACATTTTGAAAAAAAATCTGAACTGTCACAACGCTGTTCGCTTTAATCTCATGGGCAAACAGAGTCGTAAAATTCAAACGCCCCCTGATCGCTGATCTTTACAATAACTGCGCATTTATTTGGATCACCCTCTGGCGTAAAGCTCATCTTGCCGGTAATCCCTTCAAAGTCTTTGATTTTTACAAGCTCATTTTTGATCGCCTCCCGATCATTGGCAATATTACCGGTTAGCTTCCCTGCATTTTGTACGGCAAGCAACAGAAGCTGCGTTGCATCCCAGGTAAGGGCAGCGCCGGCATCAGGCACATAACCGTATTTTTTGTTGTATGTGTCAATAAATTCCTTGGTCTCACCCTTGGCGCCTGCCGCCGCATAATGCGTAACAAAAAACTGACCTTTGCAATCATCCCCGCACAGTTTTATCAGCTCTGCGGAATCCCAGCTATCACTTCCCATTATAGGTTTTTTCCATCCAAGCTCATGCGCCTGTTTTACAATAAGCGGTATCTCATCGTAGTATTGGGGGAGAAAGAGGATATCGGCATCTGATTTTATTATATTTGTGAGTTGGGCGCTGAAATCCCGATCCTTTGTCGTAAACGATTCAAAGGCTACAACAGAGCCGGGGCCGTGAATTTTTTCAAACGCCTGTTTAAAAAACTCAGAAAGCCCCTTTGGATAGTCGCTGGAAATATCATAAAGCGCCGCAGCTTTTTTTGCGCCAAACTGTTTTGTGACAAAGTTGGCGGCCACAGGCCCTTGGAAGGAATCAAGAAAACAGGCGCGAAAGACGTAAGGACGATCCTTGGTGGTCTTTGGATTGGTAGACCAGGGAGCGATCATGGGTGTTTTGTTGTTGTCACAAACCTCGCCTGCGGGAATCGCCTGTTTGCTTGCCTGGGGCCCTATAAGAGCCAACACCTCATCCTGAGTGATTAACTTGAAAGCTGCTGTGATAGCCGACTCTGCCTTGGATTCATTGTCTTCATAAATAAACTCAACCTGATAAAATTCCTTGCCGACTTTGACTCCGCCTTTGGAGTTGATTTTTTCTTTCAACATTTCAGCCGCATATTTGGAGCCTTCACCGACCTTTGGGATATCGCCAGTAAGCGGGATATTGAAGCCGATTTTTATGGTTTGCGCTTTTCCCATGGCAAGCGGCATAAAGCTGGTCATAACTGCCAGCAAGGCAACCATACATACAAATAATCCTGATAATTTTTTAGCGCTTATATTCATCAATGTGTCTCCTTTTTCTTTTTTTCAGGCGTTATTGTTTTATCTGGCATAGGCAATTTTTGTTCTATTTTTTGCTGTTCACTGCCAGGTAGCGGAGTCGCTTCCTTGAGGATTTCATATCTCATTACAGTAATGACTTTTTCGCCTTCTGATTCTTCAACCATCCCTGTAACATCTACCTTTGCGCCGACCAGTTGAGAAAGCTCATCCCCCAGTTCAGTATAGGCTATATCGTATAGATCCCCGCTGTCGGTCTCTACCTGAAAATATTCGTTTACCGTGCCTGAGATGTTAATTTCCTCCCCTTTTGCGCTGTCTGCAACTATTAGCCAGCCCATGCACATCACAAAAAAACATGTTGATATAACAAATTTTTTATTCATACCAGTATTTAACCTCCGAATGTGTTCAAGCGCGTTTTTTTAAAAATGAAAAACCATCCGCCTTATACTCTATTCATTTCAAGGGGTCAATCGTTGACAAATATTGCATGATACGATACGGTTTTCCCTTGTTGTATGCTAAACAGTAACAAGGAGTATGCCAGATTTATATGTTGAAATTGATCGCCCAAATTTTTGCTGAAAGCATTGCTGTAAAGCAGCGGTTTGCTCAGGACAATGCGGATTTAATGGTAAGCGTAGCCGAGACAATGGTGTATTGTCTAAGGGGCGGTAACAAGATACTCTTGTTTGGAAACGGAGGGAGCGCAGCCGATGCCCAGCATATTGCTGCGGAGTTTGTTAATAGGTTTAAGATTGAAAGACCTCCGCTTGCGGCCCTGGCGCTTACGACCGATACATCCATCCTTACCAGTATAGGAAACGACTACGACTTCAATAATATATTTTCAAAACAATTACTGGCCTTTGGTAAACAAGGGGATATTGCAATAGGAATCAGCACAAGCGGTAATTCTCCTAATGTTATTGAAGCGTTGCGTGTTGCTCGAGATAAGGATATTTACACCATAGGTTTTACGGGTAAAGGCGGCGGAAAGATGAAAGACCTCTGCAAAGCGCTCTTTGCCGTGGACTCAACAGTGACTGCCCGTATCCAGGAAACCCATATCACCATCGCACACGCCTTGTGCGAGCTTGTTGAAAGGCTTCTTTATCCAACCCCTTAAAATTACGGATTTTATATGCGGAAATTGTTTAACCCAATTGAATTGAGCAATATATCGGTTTATCCTCTTAAGGATCGCTTGAGCAAGGTGAAGCGGTCTGACTTTGCCGGTGTATATTCCCCTGGATGCACTGTCGCCTCATTTTTAAAATCCTTTCCAAACATATTGGCGGCAAGTGATTTGCGTGATGTGGCCTCTGCTATTGCAAGCGCGTTTCATAGCAATAAGACAGTAGCTCTGGCTATGGGCGCTCATGTGATAAAAGTGGGGCTGAATCCCATTATTATCGACTTAATGCAAAGGGGTATAATTTCCGCAATAGCAATGAATGGGGCAGGCATCATACACGATACAGAGCTTGCAATGACAGGAAACACCTCGGAGGATGTGCAGGCAGCCTTGGCCGATGGGTCGTTTGGCATGGCAGAGGATACCGCAGGCTTTTTGAACAATGCGATCAAGTTTACCTCTCAAAATAATATAGGACTTGGAGAGGGGGTGGGGAAGGCCTTGCTCTCCGAGGGTTTTCAATACAATTGCGACAGCATACTTGCGACAGGAGCGGAAATCGGGATCCCTGTGACGGTTCACATCGGCATAGGGACTGATATCATCCACATACATCCGGGTTTTGATGCTGCGGCTGCCGGAACGGCAAGCCATAATGATTTCAGGCTCTTTGCCTCTGTTGTTTCATCGCTTGAGGAGGGGGTATATCTCAATGTAGGATCTGCTGTTATTCTGCCCGAGGTTTTTTTAAAAGCCATTACGCTAGCAAGAAATTTAGGACATAAGGTTGAAAGATTTACTGCTGTTAACATGGATTTCATACGGCAATACAGGCCTCTTACCAATGTTGTACAACGACCTACTTTGCTTGGAGGTAAGGGGTACAGCCTGGTAGGTCATCACGAGATTATGTTCCCGCTACTTGTGGCGGCGATATTAGAAGAGATAGAAATAAAAAAGATGGAGGAGACAAATGCCCATTTATGAGTACCATTGCATGACGTGCGACAAGGATTTTGAGATTTTGGTTATGGGAAAAGATAAGGTGATCTGCCCTGAATGTAAAGGGAGCAAGACTAAAAAGCTTCTTTCCGGATTCAGCATGAAATCAGGTGGAAAGTTTACGAGTTCACACGGCTCAGGATGCGGTTCATGCACGTCTACAAGCTGTTCTACATGCGGACACTAGAATGTGTCTGGCAGGGAATTATCTATGAATATCAGAATTGGAACCAGGGGTAGCGCTTTGGCGCTATGGCAGGCCGAGTGGGTTAAAGGGCGATTGCTTGATAGCAGGCCAGACCTTGATATAGAACTTGTCCTGATCAAGACAAGCGGCGACAAAATTTTGGATGTGCCGCTTGCCATGGTAGGGGGTAAGGGACTCTTTGTAAAAGAGATAGAAGAAGCGCTGCTTGATCAAAAAATAGATCTTGCGGTTCACAGCATGAAAGATATGCCTGTAACGCTCCCTGACGACCTCATGATCGGCGCTCTCCCTAAACGGGAGACACCTTGGGATGTGCTGGTCTCCCGGAACAATCTCTTGTTTAAGGATATTCCAAAAGGCTCCCGCATAGGCACGAGTAGCTTGCGTAGGAGCGCGCAGATAAGACACATAAGACCTGATATAGAGATTGTTCCTTTAAGAGGAAACCTTGACACCAGGCTGCGCAAGCTTAAAACAGAAGAACTTGATGCAATAGTGCTTGCAGCAGCAGGGATTGAAAGGCTTGGGTGGAAGGATCAGATCACGGAATATTTGAAGCCGGAGTTAATGCTTCCGGCTATCGCTCAAGGCGCTATAGGCGTTGAAATTAGAAGGTCTGATACGTTTGTTCGGGAATTAGTAGCCAAGCTGAATCATCCGGAAACAGAAACCATTGTTTCCGGCGAGAGGGCGTTTTTAAGACGGCTTGAAGGCGGATGCCAAATTCCAATCGCGGCGCTTGGCAATATATTTGGAGACTCTTTTGAGCTTACAGGACTGGTCGCTGAGGTTGACGGATCAAATATCATCCGCCAATCTATCTCCGGGCCAGCCGGACAATCTGAGTCCCTTGGCATAGAGTTGGCGGAACAATTACTTGAAGCTGGCGCTGATAAAATTCTCTCAAAATTGCTGGGAGCTTCAACTCTATGACTACCGGAAAGGTTTATCTTATAGGCGCAGGGCCTGGCGATCCTGGTCTCATCACCCTAAAGGCAATAACTTGCCTGAAAAAAGCAGATGTAGTCATCTATGACTTCTTGGCTTCTCGAAGGCTTTTAATCCACGCACCAAAAGGGGTGGAGGCTATCTATGTCGGGAAAAAAGGTGGGGGGCACGCGGTCTCACAATCAGATATTAATGATATCCTGGTTGCAAAGGCAAAGGCCGGACTTACGGTCGCTCGCCTGAAGGGAGGCGATCCTTTTATCTTTGGACGTGGCGGTGAAGAAGCGGAAATCCTGGTTGCCGAGGGTATAAAGTTTGAGATAATTCCAGGGATAAGCTCTGCAATCAGTGGGCCTGCTTATGCCGGAATTCCTGTCACTCACCGGAGATATACTGCTACAGTCGCGATCATAACCGGCCATGAAGATCCTTCAAAAGAGGACTCAAAGATAGAATGGGAAAAGATTGCGACAGGCGCAGGCACGCTCGTGTTTCTTATGGGAATGAAAAATATTTTTCAGATCACTGAAAAGCTAATACTGCATGGACGCTCCCATGAAACCCCTGCGGCAATAATTATGTGGGCCACTACAGGCAAGCAGACGACTATCACAGGCACGCTTGGCAATATCGCCCAACTCTCACAAGACGCGGGGTGTAAACCTCCGGCTGTCATCGTAATCGGCGAAGTAGTAAGATTACGAAATATCCTGAACTGGTTTGAGATGAAACCGCTTTTCGGAAAGACCATAGTGGTTACCAGGGCGCGAGACCAGGCGAGCGGGCTGCTTGAGCGCCTGGAAGATCTGGGCGCGGAGTGTCTTGAAGTTCCGACAATTCAGGTTGCTCCTATTTCCGATTGGTCATCTATAGATCAGACATTAGGTATGCTCGAGACTTTTAATTGGGTGGTATTCAGCAGCGCTAACGGGGTTGAATTCTTTTTTAATAGACTATATCAGACAGGGAGAGACGCCCGTGCGCTACATAAGGCAAAGATATGCGCAGTAGGCCCTGCAACCGCAGAGAGCCTTAAAATGCATGGATTGCAGGCGGAACTTATACCTGATGACTACAAGGCGGAAGGATTATTGGAAGCGCTTGCGGGCGTGGCTGTAAAGGAAGACAGGGTATTAATCGTTAGACCTGAACAGGCGCGCACTGTGTTGCAGGAAGGCTTGAGGCGCAAGGGGGTATTTGTAGAAGAGGCATGTATATATAAAACTATCCCTGCTACTCCTGACATGGAATATCTTAAAGAGCGATTAAGAGAAAAAAGCATTGATCTTATAACATTCACCAGTTCTTCAACTGTTAATAATTTTAACCAACTCTTTTCAAAAGAGGAAAGAGAATGTCTTCTTTCGCGTGTGCATGTTGCTTGCATAGGCCCTGTTACCAGGGATACGGCGCATGAATTTAAGATGCAGGTTACTCTTGTGCCCGAGCAATATACAATCGATTCCCTGTGCGAGGCTATTGTTCAATGTTATGGCCGTAAAGATACAACAAATTCGATGGATTCATAAACCTAAAAATGCTGTGTCATGCCTAGCTTTCTCGCCAACTCTTTTTGCCCATAGCCAAGTTCTCTAACTGCCCAAAAGCAAAAAAGAGATCTGGCGTCGGACTTCACTATACCAGGAGGAAGACATGTACTTTCAGGATATAATTCATACATTACAGGTTTTTTGGGCTAAGCAGGGTTGTGTTATCCAACAGCCGTACGATATTGAAGTCGGCGCAGGGACGTTTCATCCTGACACCCTTTTGCGGGCGCTGGGGCCGGAGCCGTGGAGAGCGGCTTTTGTAGAGCCGTCGAGACGGCCTACAGACGGCAGGTACGGAGAAAACCCGAACAGGTTGCAGCGCTATTATCAATTTCAGGTGATCATAAAACCATCTGTAATTGATATACAGGAGATATATCTAAAAAGCCTTAAGCAACTGAAGGTTGATCCCCTTAGCCATGACATCCGGTTTGTGGAAGACGACTGGGAATCGCCTACACTAGGGGCATGGGGGCTAGGCTGGGAAGTCTGGCTCGATGGGATGGAGATCACGCAATTTACGTATTTTCAGCAGGCAGCCGGGATTGAACTCTCTCCAATATCGGTTGAGATTACATACGGTCTTGAAAGGATTGCTATGTACCTGCAAGGGGTGGACTCGGTATTTGATTTGAGATGGAACAAGGATATTACCTATGGCGATCTTCATCATCAGACAGAGGTTGAGCAATCAACATATAACTTTGAGAAGGCGGATGTAGAGATGTTATTTAAGATGTTCAATCTCTATGAGGCTGAGGCAAAGCATGTGCTTGCTGAAGGGATTGTCCTGCCAGCCTATGAGTATACATTAAAATGCTCTCATACCTTTAATTTGCTTGACGCAAGGGGGGCAATCAGTGTCACGGAGCGTACGCGATATATTGGCCGTGTCAGGGACCTTGCCAGGGAGTGCGGCAGGCAATATTTGGCTAAGCGGGAAGAGATGGGCTTTCCACTAATCCCTAAGACGGATTCGTAAAAAGCTCATCTGCGCACCTGGAGCTTTTTACGAATCCGTCAAAATCTAATTCCCAGGGATATGCTTTCACTATTCTTAGACAATCCGAGCTTTATAATGGATCTTTCCTTAAGGGAGTCGATAAAGCCTCTTTTAGCAGCCTTATTATATTTATGAACGCTGTTTACTGCGCTATAGATATTGCCCGTATAGAATCCAAGCTCTAAAAAACCTATAATTCCGCCCAGCACCTCCTGGTCATGGTTAAATGCCTCAAAAGCAGCGCAAGCCATGACTGTATTTAGTATAAGCGCTATTCCGGCATCTTTATATCTGCCGCAGTAAGCATGGCCTGCCCCTGGAATAATTGCCAGTAATCCGGCAAGCGCCGGACTTTTTGGTGATAGCACATCTTCTTTTTCTATTTCATTATAGACCTCTTCTGTCCGGTAGATGTCTTTATTTTTATCGCTGATAAGCCTAAACGATTCCTTGGCCTTGTCTGGATCGTCTGCGTCAAGATATACGATTCCTTTGCGATAGCGGGCTTCATCTGCTATCGCTTTATCTTTTGACCATGCCAGAATTTTATCTAATGCATCAATTGCCTCTGAAAACTCCTCCATTTGCACATAAAAAGCGCTTAACCCGAACAACGCTTTATCCTTAAGTCTGGTTTTTGGAAATGTCGTCAGAAGTAGGGATAATGTCTCGACTCCTTCTTCAGGCTTTTTTCCCAGGCCATATGCCAGCCCGATTCTATATAGCGCCAGATCATTGCGGGGATCTTTTGGAAAGAAATATGCAAAACGGCGATATTCCCCGATCCCTCTGTAGTATTCGCCTGCCTGAAAATATTGTTCGGCGAACTCAAATTGCTGGTCCGCATCAATTAGAAGAGCGGGTTCTCCAAAAGAAGGAGTATAAGATGCGGCAAGGAGAAATCCAACTATGAGGAGCGTAGTCCATAGAAAAAACAGAGGCAATACTAGTTTGTTGCGGTTATTTTTTATCATACCACCAAAAATCGTTCCATTTTGTTGGATCATAACATCTATATAAACCGTTGACTTCAATCAATGGTGCAAGGTCTATCTCGTTTGCCTCATGAATCAGCCGGTCGCACGTCATGATCATACCCACAATAAGTCCATGTTTTTTAAGACATTCCACGCTATACTGGCTGCATGTTGGATACATCGGACATCGGTCGCCATCGACAGGAGAGATAATGTCGCGGTAAAATACTACTCCCTGAAGCATTGGATTTGCTGATGGTTCTTTATAGTTGTCATCAGGCGAACGCTCCCAGGGGCCTTTCATAGGATCTGATATTAAGCCACCAGCATTTATTAGATTGGGCAACAATATAGTTATACACGCAATCAATGTTAAAATAGGGGCGTATCGCAATACGCCCCTACGTCTGCATAGCCGCATTTTTTACTTAATCTCAATCTTCTTGTGTTTCTTTTATCTTTAGTTAATATCCTGATGCTTGAGAACTGTCAAACAACGCTGACAGATTAAAGGCTATTTATATCTTTCTTGAATGAAACAAGAAATTGTGTCAAAAGATAGAAAACTAAGAGGAGACCTTTTTTGTTATGTTAGGAGACCTATTAAAAAAAATTTTTGGCAGCAAAAATGAGCGGGAGCTGAAGAGGATGCAACCGATCGTCGAGCATATTAATTCACTTGAACCAGGAATGAAGGAATTGAGCGATGACGCCTTGAGAGGGCTGACCGCTACGTTTCGAGAGCGCATAAGCAGGGGGGAGCCGCTTGACGATATCCTCCCTGAGGCGTTTGCCGCAGTGCGCGAGGCGTCATGCCGTACGCTGAAGATGCGCCATTTTGATGTCCAGCTTATAGGAGGGGTTGTCCTGCATCAAGGGAAGATCGCAGAGATGAAGACCGGAGAAGGAAAGACCCTGGCTGCGACCCTGCCGTTATATTTGAACGCGCTTACAGGGCGTGGAGTTCATGTGGTGACAGTCAATGACTACCTTGCCGGGCGCGATACTGAATGGATGGGCGTGATATACAGGTTCCTCGGTCTATCGGTTGGAACGATTGTTCATGGAATGAACGATGCGCAAAGAAAAGAGGCGTATTCCGCTGACATTACTTATGGCACAAACAATGAATTCGGGTTTGACTATCTTCGAGACAACATGAAGTATTCTTCGGACGATCTGGCGCAACGCAAGTTTTATTATGCGATCGTGGATGAGGTGGACAGCATACTTATAGACGAGGCCCGGACTCCGCTGATCATCTCAGGGCCTGCGGAGAAATCGACCTCTCTTTATTATCAGGTGAATTCTGTGATCCCCAAGCTAAAGAGAGAAAGGGATTATACGATAGACGAAAAAGCGCGGGCTGTTGTGCTTACAGATGAAGGGGTTGCGTTGTGCGAAGATGTCATGCATGTTGATAATCTATATGACTCAAACAACATCGAAATATTGCACCATCTCAACCAGGCGTTAAAGGCGCATACTTTATTTAAGCGGGATGTTGACTATATTGTAAAGGAAGGAGAGGTCATAATCGTAGATGAATTCACCGGCAGGCTGATGCCTGGAAGGCGCTACAGCGAAGGGCTGCACCAGGCGCTTGAGGCAAAGGAAAACGTAAAGATCGAGAATGAAAACCAAACCCTTGCCACAATAACCTTTCAGAACTACTTCAGGATGTATGAAAAGCTCGCCGGAATGACTGGAACTGCGGACACAGAGGCGGCGGAGTTTAAAAAAATCTATAACCTGGATGTGGTGGTAGTCCCAACAAACCTCCCCATGATCCGCAAGGATTGTTCTGATTTAATCTATAAGACCGAGGAAGAAAAGTACAAGGCAGTGGTGCGCGAGATCATTGAGCTTCACGAAAAGGGGCAACCAGTGCTGGTAGGGACAATCTCCATAGAAAAGTCTGAAAAGCTCGGACGCCTTCTTGCCAGACAGGGTGTCAAACATTCTGTGCTCAACGCCAAAAACCATGAGAAAGAGGCGGAGATCGTGGCAAAGGCAGGTCAAAAGGGGTTGGTGACTCTCTCTACGAATATGGCTGGCCGCGGCACGGATATTGTTCTTGGCGAAGGGGTTAAGGAACTGGGAGGTCTTCATATAATTGGCACGGAACGCCATGAGAGCAGGCGTATAGACAACCAGCTTCGGGGTCGTTCGGGCCGCCAGGGAGATCCCGGCTCATCCAGGTTTTATCTTGCGCTTGAAGATGATCTCATGCGTATATTCGGCGGTGAGCGTATGGCTTCCATCATGGATAGACTTGGTGTGGAAGAAGACGAGCCTATTGAGCACGGCCTCATTACCAAGGCCATTGAAAACGCGCAGCATAAGGTGGAGGCGCATAACTTTGAAATACGTAAACACCTACTGGAATATGACGATGTAATGAACCAGCAGCGAAGTGTGGTTTACGGGTATCGCAAGGACGCATTGCAAGGTGACAATATTGAGTCGCTTGTTGATGTTATGATCCAGGAGTCTTCGGAGAAAATAGCCGAAGAGTTTGGTAGCGCAAAGGGGTTCCCTGTTGAGTGGAATGTAGATGGCTTCATAACCGCTGTAAAAGAGAGGTTTGGATTCACGATAGAGATAAATGAATCGTTTAACGAAGGGCTTACGACTGAAAGGTTGCAGGCGTTTCTCTTGGACGAGGCTGTTGCGCGATACAAACAAAAATATGAGTCAATGGGGCAACAGGAATTTCACTATCTGGAGCGTATGGTACTCCTTAACACAGTGGATTCTTTTTGGAAGGAGCATCTCCTTTGTATGGACCATCTAAAAGAAGGGATTGGCTTGAGAGGGTATGGCCAGAGGGATCCGTTGATCGAATATAAGCAAGAGGCGTTTCTTATGTTTCAAGGTATGGTTGAGCGTATAAGAGAGGCTTGCGTCTCCACGCTTTTTAAGATTCAGGTTGTAAAAAATGAAGAACTTGATCGCGCCAGAAAGCTTGAAGAGAAAAACATTACCTTATCGCATGGCGCGGCGTCTGCGCTTCAGCCAATAAAAAGGCCAGTCCAAAAGGTTGGCCGCAATGATCCTTGCCCGTGCGGAAGCGGCAAGAAATACAAGAAATGTTGTGGAGGTGCCCACTGATGGATGATATAAAAGTGCCAGGATTTCTCGCCGCCGCCGGGTCGGCTGGCCTGAAGAAATGGGGTAAAAAAGACCTGGGGATTATATATTCAGAGGTTGACGCAACAGCCGCAGGCGTGTTTACGCAAAACCTTGTGAAGGCTGCGCCTGTTCTGCTTGATATGGAACGGATTAAGGCCGGAGCATGCAGGGCTATTATAGTGAATGCCGGCAACGCCAATGCCTGCACTGGCAGCCAGGGGATCAAAGATGCAAAGGACATGGCCAAGGCTGCTGCGACTGCCCTGCGCGTGGATGAATCTATGGTGATGGTTGCGTCCACAGGCGTAATCGGCAAAAAGCTACCTGTCAACAAAATCGAGGTTGCCATACCTGCTATTGCAGGGCAGCTCTCGCCATGCGGTCTTTCTGATGTAGCTGAAGCGATCATGACGACTGATACATTACCCAAGGTTGTTTTCAGGCAACAGGATATGGCAGGGAAGCTGGTTACTCTGGCTGCGATTGCAAAAGGGGCTGGAATGATATCCCCTCATATGGCAACCATGCTCTGTTTTGTCTGTACTGACGCAGCCGCGCGCCAACCTGTTCTACAGGATATGCTTAATCAGGCGGTGGACAGCTCCTTTAACAGGATAACCATTGATGGAGACACAAGCACAAATGACACAGTCTTGCTCCTTGCAAATGGATTGTCAGGGGCAAACGTTGAGCATGGGACTGCCAGGGTATTATTTCAGGCGCTTTTGAACGACTCGCTCCTTCAACTCAGCCGCATGGTAGTACAAGATGGCGAGGGCGCGACAAAGCTTGTGACCATTTCGGTTGTAGGCGGCAGGACAATGGAAGAAGCCAGGCGTGTGGCTGATACAGTGGCTAACTCAAGTCTTGTTAAGACCGCGTTATTCGGCCAGGATGCCAATTGGGGACGGATAATGGCAGCGACTGGAAGGGCAGGGGTTGCCATTGATTCCAATAAGGTGGATATTCTAATAGATAGTCTCCTCCTTGTTGAATCAGGGATGGGTAAGGGAGAAGAAGCAGAAATTGCTGCAAACGATATCTTGAAAAAAAAAAGAATTCTCTATCACCATTGATCTTCATCAGGGAAAAGAGAGGGGGGATGTGCTGACATGCGATCTGTCCCCTGAATATGTTAAGATCAATGCAGATTACAGAACATAAAAAAATCTTATGCCTGTTTATGAATACAGCGCCTTTGACAGCAAGGGCAAAAACAAAAGCGGCATAATTGAGGCAGATAACCTTGTAGTTGCCAGGCAGAAGCTCAGGTCTAACGGCCTTTTTCCTGTTGAAGTAAAAGAATCGCAAGCCCAACAAAAGATCGCTTCCCGGCATAAAGTCGATTTTGCCCTGTTTTTCAAACGTGCAAAACAGGGCGACATAACAGTTATGACACGGCAGCTTGCAGTCCTTCTTAAGGCAGGTCTTCCGCTTGTGACCGCTATGAATGCGATCATACAGCAGACAGCAAAGGAAGGGTTGAAAAAAGTGCTGATCTCCATCAAAGACGATGTGAACGAAGGTCAAAGCCTTGCCGCCGCGCTCTCCCGCTACCCCAAGATATTCGCACCTTTTTATGTCAATATAGTGCGGGCCGGAGAAGCCTCAGGCACGCTAGACATGGTGCTGAACCGGCTGGCTGAGTTGAGGGAGCGCCAACAGGCGCAAATGGCTAAGATCAAGGCTGCGCTTACCTATCCTATTCTTATGGGGATAGTTGGCGTGCTTGTGCTTTTTTTTATGATGACCGTGGTAGTGCCCCAGGTTACCCAGATATTTACGGATATGAAGCAAACCCTTCCTGCCATGACTCTGGTGCTTATAGCTATCAGTGGTGTTTTTAAAAGCTACTGGTGGGCCATGATTATTATGATAATAGCCGGTTTCATTGGTTTTTCCAGGTTTACAAAATCAGGGAAGGGTTTGAAATGGCGAGACACTGTAGCGCTAAGGTTTCCAGTAGCAGGTCCGTTAAGAGTAAAATTAATTGTTGCGCGTTTTACCCAGACATTGGGATCGCTTCTTGAAAATGGGGTGCCGCTTCTTTCTGCGCTTGAAATAGTGCGAAACGTTGTTAATAATTCAGTAGTAGCCGACCTTGTTGCGCGCGCAAAAGAGGATGTGAGCGAAGGGAAAGATCTTGCCTCAGCCCTTGGACGAGAGGGCATGTTCCCGCCTATAGTGCTTCAAATGATCTCGGTAGGCGAGCAGAGCGGGGAGCTGGAGCAGATGCTGTTTACTGCCGCCAGGGCCTACGAAAACGAAGTGGAATCAGGGATTACCGGGCTTACATCCATACTTGAGCCGCTTATGATACTGGTGTTAGCAGGCGGGGTCGGATTTGTGGTGGTTGCGATTTTGATGCCTATGCTTGAGATGAGTTCGATGATAAAATAAGAAGGCTATTAGGCTGAAGATTGAAGGTTATTCAGGTTTATCAACAAAGGAGTATATAAGTTATGAGACAAAGGAAAATAAGATTAGGAGGTTTTACGCTTATTGAGATCATGGCCGTGCTTGTAATTTTGGGTATCCTGGCCACATACGTTGGAGTTAAGATAGTCGGTCACATAGGAGGCGCGCGTAAGCAGCAGGCAAGTCTCCAGATAAACACCTTGGCTACAGCGCTTAAGATGTATAAGCTGGACAATAGCGTATATCCGTCCACAGAACAGAGTTTAAAGGCGCTTGTTGAGGCCCCTACAGTAGGCAAGCTTCCAAAGAGGTGGCGTGAAGGAGGATACCTTGAAGGCAAGGTGCCGCTGGATCCATGGGATAACGAGTATATATATTTATCCCCTGGCAGCCACGGCGATTTCGATATATCTTCTTTAGGCGCAGACGGACAAGAGGGGGGTGAGGGAGAAGATGCGGATATCACAAATTGGGAATCTGAAGAAAAGTAGCGGATATACCCTTATAGAACTCATGGCGGTAATTGTATTGATCGGTATATTCCTGGGGCTTTCTGTGCCTAAGCTAAGCGACTCCCT
>JAZDIE010000296.1:0-7300 GCA_043805295.1 Pseudomonadota bacterium | reverse complement strand
AATATTCGTCTCACCCGACTGTGTTTGAATATGTGGATAAAACAGGAAAAACTATCCTGGTGGGTTATGCCTACATAGAAAATTCGCCATATATACTTATGCTGGCAAAAGAAAGCAGTGAGGTTATAGAGGGGTGGCATTCCATAAGAAACAGGATCAATTGGTTTTTTTATGTAAGCGTTATTGTTATCCTTATTGTTATCCTGGGGGTTTCTATATTTATGATGAACTATGTCTATCAGGCTGACCAGACAAGGCTAAAGGCGTTGGAGCGGCTTGAGAGCAGCGGAAGGCTTATATCTGTTGGCCGTCTGGCTGCGGGAGTCGCCCACGAAATTAACAATCCGCTGGCGATCATCAGCGAGAACGCAGGGCTAATAAAGGATCTTTTTACCATTAAAAAAGAATACCAGGAAGATCCTAGAATGCTGCAACTAATCGACGATGTCCTGGAGTCAGTGGATCGATGCGGAACTATTACAAAAGAACTTTTGGGATTCGCCAGGCATTTCGAACCTGATATCAAGCCTGTTCAATTACATAAGGTCGCTGTAGAGGTCTTATCCTTTCTAAGAAAGGAGGCCTCTTACCTTAACATAGATATTCATATGAATATTCCAGAAGACTTTCCTGTCATTTATTCCGACCATGGCAAACTGCAACAGATATTTTTAAACCTTATCAATAATTCCTTCCAGGCTATGCATGGGGGTGGGCGGCTTGACATTTTTGCCGCAAAAGAAGATTGTTATGTTAAGATAAGCATAAAGGACAATGGCTGCGGTATTTCAGAAGAAGACCAACAGATGATTTTTGAGCCTTTCTTTACCACCAAAGGATTAAAAGGCGGGACAGGGCTTGGTCTTTCTATAACTTATGGTCTTGTGCGTAAACTCCGTGGTGAGATTTCAGTCGCCAGCAGACTTGGAGAGGGAACAGTTTTTACTATTACTCTACCCATAGATACTGGAAAGAGAAGCGCCAAATGAAAGTACTTCTTGTTGATGACGAAGAGAAGTTTGTCTCTGCCTTAGCTAAAAGACTATTGATAAGAGGCATAGATGCAGAATGGACAACCACCATTGACGAGGCCCTTTTTGAGATCGAATTGGAGACCTACGATCTTGCGGTGCTGGACGTAAAAATGCCTGGCATGAACGGTATTGAACTGAAAAGAAAAATGGAAAAAATCAACCCAAAACTCAAGTTTATCCTGGTCACGGGGCACGGCTCTGACGAGGATTTCTATATGGGCAGCAAAGAGGTTTTTTGTTATATCATAAAGCCTTTTAAAATAGAGGCTCTTGTAGAGAAAATAAATCAGGCAATGAGTGAGAAGGAGTAAAGCTGTATGGGAAAAGAGCTAGGGAATGTCTGCTCCGGAGGATTTTCTTTTTTTGGAATAACAAATAGGTTAATTTCACATGATTTAAGAAATATCCTGGCAATTATATCTGAGACATTGGGGCTTATGGAAGAACTGGTGGAACTGTCTGAGAAAGGCGTAGAATTAAAACCTGGAAAACTTCGCTCTTTAAATGAAAGCATCTTAGAGGAAGTGGAACGGGCAAATGTGACTATCAGGAACATGAATGTCTTTGCGCATAGCGTGGACAATTTTTTGGGTGAGGCGGACATTGCCCAGAGCATAAACCTAATGTGCGACATGGCAAGGCTGGATACTGCTTTTAAAAAATCCGAGATCCGCCTTGTAGCTTGCCAAACATTTTCAATATATACCAGCCCTTTCTTTTTTCAGAATCTTATATATCAGATAATTATTAATTATTGTGCAGGTTCAAATAACGAGATTCTGATTTCTTTGGATTCCGAGGGGGATATGGTGAAGATTGCTTTTTCAGGGATTAATTTAAATATTAATAAAAAGTTTCCCGCTCCACGAGAAGAAACACTTGCGAAAATATTATGCGCCCAGTTCTTCTTTGATGCTTCAGCAGGAAAGCTTTCTATTATCCTGCCTCATAAAATGGATGAAAATCCTATTTTTAAACTCCTTGTGTAATTAAATTCACCTTTTCTATAGCCTTTTGTATACGTTGTTCATGATTGTTTTTTCGCTGCAAGGCATCCTGAATTGTGCTGATTACCATGTTTATCTTGCAAGGTTTTTCCAGATATTCAAAAGACCCCTGCCTCATTGCTTCAATAGCAGTCTGGAGCGTTGCCTGGCCGGACAACACAATGACCTCTGTTAATGGTTTGAGTATCTTGATTTGCTTCATAGAAGCAATACCGTCTATCTCCGGCATAACCAGGTCTTGAATGACTACATCGTAGTCTTCTTTTTCCACCAAATCCCATGCCTCTTTTGCGCTGAAACAAGGAGTAGATTCATAACCTGCTACCCTGAGCCGTTCGCTCATCGCTTCTGCAAATTTCTTTTCGTCGTCTATCACAAGGATGCTGGGTTTTTTCATGATTTTTCTTTTGCCTTTCAACCCTTTATTCCTAAAAACCTTCAGTCTTCAGCCTATAAACCTGAATAGTTATCAGGCCACAACCTTTATTACCCGCAGTTTATCTATCAATGCGTCAACTTGTTCAGACACTGATCCTTCAAGCCATTGAAGCTTTTTATTGCGCTCTGGTTTGAATACCCTGGTTACTTGTGTGGCAGAACCGGAAAGCCCCAATTGGCCCATATCTGCCCCAAGGTCTGAGGCATTCCATACAACTATAGACTGTTTTTGAGACCGCATCTTATGCTTGAGAGATGGGACGCGTGGCTCATTTATTTCTTTGACTACGGTCAAAAGCGCAGGAAGCAAAACTTCCAATACATCGTAGCCATCGTCCATTATACGTTCAACTCGCATCACGTTGTTTGTTATTTCCCTGATCTTCCGGGTGTAGGTTACATAGGGTATATCAAGCCTAACCGCCAGACCGGGACCAACCTGTCCGGTATCTCCATCCGCCGCCTGTTTACCGCAAATGACCAGATCAACCTTGTTGATTTTTTTTACAGCCAGCGCCAACGTGTATGTGGTCGCCAATGTATCAGCGCCGGCAAAGGCACGGTCGCTCAAGAGGACGGCCTCGTCAACCCCATAGGATACGGCTTCCCGTAAAGCGCTCTCGGCCTGCGGCGGACCCATGGTCAGAACCGTCACCTTACCACCATACCTTTCCTTTAACCTGATCCCTTCTTCGATAGCGTACATGTCGTATGGGTTGATTATGGATTGAACACCTTCACGAACCAATGTATGTGTTTTCGGATCCAAACGAACCTCTGTCGCATACGGCACCTGCTTTATGCATACTACTATATTCATATCCGCTATTTTCTCTTGGTGTACTCTTTATTAAGAGCAATGCCTACTATGTTTCGCTGTATCTGATTAGTGCCTTCAAATATCTGAAGTATCTTTGCATCCCGCATCATTTTTTCCGCAGAATACTCCCTCATGTATCCATAACCGCCCATGATCTGTACTGCATCGGTTGTAACCTTCATCGCAACATCAGAGGCAAAATACTTTACCATTGCGGCCTCTTTTGCGACCGATGATCCACCGCTGTCAATATAGCGGGCTACCGCATAAACCAGCGCGCGCGCAGCCTCGGTTTGGGTAGCCATATCCGCTAACATGTGTTGTATTGCCTGAAAAGAGATAATGGGCTGGCCGAACTGCACTCGCTCCTTGGCATACTCCACAGCCATGTCAAGCGCGCCTTGCGCAAGCCCAACAGCGGCAGCGCCTATTCCTGGACGGGATTTATCAAAGGTCTTCATTGCAATAACAAAACCGTGTCCAACTTTTCCAAGGAGCCGGTCAGCCTGTATCCTGCAATTATCAAAAATCAACTCGCGGGTGGCAGAGGAGCGGATACCCATTTTTTTCTCTTTTTTCCCGAATGAAAATCCCGCATCCCCCTTTTCTACTATAAAAACGCTTGATCCTCTGGCGCCTTTGTTCTTGTCGGTCATGGCTATAACCGTATAGATATCAGCCTCGCCGCCGTTTGTAATCCACTGCTTTGTGCCGTTTAGAATATAAACATCTCCGTCTTTGACCGCTGTAGTCATGATATTGCCAGCATCGCTTCCGGCATTTGCCTCTGTAATAGCAAAAGCGGCCAGCCGCTTTCCTGCGGCGATATCCGGCAAATAGTTCTTTTTCTGCTGATCATTGCCGGCTATAAGGATTGGATAAGTGCCGAGACCGCTGGCCGCATAAGTAGTAGTAACTCCTGCGCAGACACGGGCAAACTCTTCGATGGCAATGGCGCTTTCAAACACACCGCCGCCAAGTCCGCCATACTCTTCAGGAATAATCAACCCAAAAAGATCCGCCTGTGCAATATCCTTTATGATATCCCAGGGAAACTCTTCCTTTTCATCAAGTTCAGCGCGGACAGGGAGTAACCGTTCCTGGGCGATCTTGCGGGCGATATCCTTTATCATCCGCTGTTGTTCAGTCAATAAATAATCCATTGTCTACCCCTTTCTGCTATACCTCTTCAGCCTTAACAGTGCGCCCGTTATAAGTTCCGCAGGCAAGACCCGCGCGGTGAGGGAGCTTTGGCTCATGGCATTGAGGGCATGAAGATAAAATTGGCGCAGTGGCCTTCCATTGAGACTTGCGTTTATCCCTGCACGACTTTGATGTTTTTCTTTTTGGTAAACCCATAATTCCAAACCCTCCTTTTTATATGCAATTATTTTGCAATTTAGTCATCATTTGCAGAATTTAGTAAATTATAATAGAGCCTTGCCGCTGTCAAGGATTTTTGAGTGCGCGCCATATACAAACCTCAAAAACAAAAAGGGCGCGAGTCGTACTTTTTGTACGTCGAGCCCTTTTTTTGATAAAGGAGTAAAAAGTCAGAGCTAGAGCTATTTCAGGTACTTTAGTTCAGGTTTTAGGCCTGTTTTAAAATATGCCCACAACACAAATCCATTATTATCAATAGTGCCACTTAATACCAAGAGCCAGCGTATGCCCCCCTGCGTTGAAGTCGGTATTAAGACCACTTGACAATGATTCGTCATAGTCGGTGATTGGGACCCAACTGTATTTATACTCAAGTATTAAGCCGACTGGAGCGTCAAATATTTTACGGTTATAAAATTCTTCCCCTGTTCTTAAGGCAGGCCGTTTCATAAAATAGTATTCCACTCCTGCAAGCCAGTGCAGGCCAAGAGAGAAGAAATGGTCAGAATATCCGTTCCCTGCGCATATGTGGTCTGCATTTATAAAGTAAAAATCAGGGCCTATCCCGGTATATAGCGAAAAGGTATTGGTTGGCTCAAGGATGTAATCATACTTTATTGTGGGGATAAAATAATAAGAACTCAGTTCGGTCTGGATAGTTCTGTTGCCCAATTCAGGCACGCCTCGCTTGGAGGCCGCACTGGCATCAAGGGAATGCCCTAATGAAAGTTCCACAGACGTAAGATTGTCCTCTGATGTCTTTCTTTCATAAGCAAACTCCCATGCAAGATCAGTAAGGTCTCCCTCGTCTATTTTATAGCGATCTGTAAAATCGCTTGCAGAGAACATGTGCGCGGCCAGCTTAACGGCAAGCGCGTTCTGCTTCTGCAAATGCCGGGTCTCGTCGTCAGCGGCGCAGAGGATATTGGCGTTGACAAGGCCTGAAACAACAATCAATACTAATAATAATTTTTTAAGCATCATACATCTTCCTTTCTTGTTCATTTTTATCATAGGCTATAAAATAATCATCATTATTCAGGGTTGTAAGGCCCAAATGTCTGTGTTTCGTTTAGTCCTGAACTCCCAGGCACATCGGTTCCAGTCGGAGTAGTAAAAGCAATTTCAACTTCAATATCCTCGTCATCATCCGCAAGAGTAAAACCAGGCTCAAACGGATTATTTGTGCTTGGGTCTGACGGGTCACGCCATGTCCCTTGATATACCTTTGCGTCTGGATAGGTTATATTCAATAATTCGCTATCGCCTGCTGTAACCGTCAGAGTTGAACCTGCAATAGGAGGATTCCCGTTAGTATCCTGTACATATATCCTATAACGTATGGTATTCCCTGCCCTAAAGCTAGTAACGTCGAGATCACAAACACCGGTGAATAAAATCGGCAACCGGGCCATAATAAGATTGGTAATGCCTACCTTGCTCTCAAGCCAAAGAGGAGCGCCTGTAGTTATACCGCTCGTCGCCTTATACAGATTAATTCCTTGGCCGCCTATATAGAAGGCAGTGGGACTGGTTGCGCGGTTCGCCGCCATTACATGTTGAGCGAAAACGGTAGAATCATCAGGAGGATCATACTGAGGAAGTCCGGTATTAGTCTCGCTCCATGAACCTGTGGGCATATATCCCGAACCGCTGTTCAAGGCAATAGCATAAACATTTCCCACTGCATGAGGCTCAAGCTCGCCCCAAAAATAGGTAAGGTTATACAACCTATTATTAGTTGAATCGATCATAAGATCAACAATAGTCATTCCAGGATCTCGCGTAGTTTTAAAAGCAAATGTGTCGCCTACCACAAAATCATCGGTTCCATCAAGGATAGTAAACGACACCTCGCCTCCATTAGAGGTGTATACGGCGCCAACTGTCGCAGTATTTGTCTGAACACCTGAGACAGACCCTGTAACCCCAAATGTCCCGCTGTTAGTTGCGGCGCTGGTACATGTTACTGTCCAGTTTTCAGAGAGCGTATTTTTACCTACAGTCACAGCGCCTATCGACCCATTGCCGGTATTGTTAGAATTGGGGAAAGGTGTGCTTGAGCTAATACCTTCTCCCAATCCGCTCACATACGGAGTCCATGTGTCCCCACTATCTGAACTCGCCCATACTCCGGCCTGCTCAGTGCCAGCGTAGATTATATCTGTTGTGCCGTTTGATGTCGGATGAAGCACGAGACAATTTACACTGTCGCCAATAAAGGTTTCAGTCTCGGCCCAGACAATGCCTCCGTCTTCACTCCTGTATACCCCTGAAGATGTCGCGGCATATAGGACTGCTGTTGCGCCGTGTGTGCCGGGCACCTTCACAATCTCATTAACAGTTGTGCCATGCCCCAGACCGCTGCTGATAACGTTAAAGGTAAAATAATCACCTGGAGTGAAAGCAATACCCCCCTCGGCAATCAAAAAGCCTACCTGGTCGCTATCCGATGTATAATATTCGTCAGTAGTGGCTGACCCAGACTGTAGCCCTGACACACTTCCTCTAACCAGCCACGATCCAGCAAGCGTGACTGTAAATTCAAATGTATCGTCTTTTCGATAAAAACTGGTTCCGGCATTAATTAAAAACGAGATCGCTCTATTGCTTGATGT
>JAZDIE010000295.1:0-6449 GCA_043805295.1 Pseudomonadota bacterium | reverse complement strand
CCTGTAGAATAGATAATTCTGGTATGTCTTGCGCTTTTGAAAACGCCAGCCGGACTGAACGGCTGGAATATACCTCTATTGTTTGGAGGTTATAGTCAGCACGCGCTTTATTAAGATATTTTTTTAGCGCAGAATCGTTAGTATTGGATAAACACTTACAAGTTGATATCTCTTCTGCAATCTTTTTTGAAAAGAATAGGTTGGTTGATTTGATCTGCTGGTAAAGACTCTTTCCCACAGTAATAGAGTTTTTTAACGATTGTTCCACCGGGCTGTTAAACCAGAAATCGAGGCTGGCGGTGACAATTTTCATTGAAACAAAAAACAAAAGAATTGTCGGAAGAATCGCCATAGCCACAAATGCGACAATAAGCCGGGTTCTAAGCCGGGATCCGACAACCTTTTTTCGCCTGTCATAGATTAGTTTTGCGATATTTCTTAACACAAGAAAGACAAGGACAAGCAAAAGCAGGATATTTACGTTCACCAGGGTGAACATAAAAAGCGTATTAGAGATCGGCAGGTCATCTAAAATAAATCGTTTTGATTGGAAATAACTAACCAATGGAATAAGAACCGCGATTATTATTATCCCAATCAGTTCTCGCCTGCGTCTTTTTTTTTCTTGAACAGTGTATAATGTCATGGTGTGATTTTAGTAACTATTCAGGCGGATAGACTGAAGGCTGAAGGTTTTTAGGAATAATTCATCTCTGATTGAACCAAAGGTCATAGCAACAGGGTAGGTCTTGAATGGCTTGATTCGTGCTTTGTGAGATGTTTCATAGCCTTCAGTCTTCAGTCTATCCGCCTGAATAGTTACGATATTAATAGGTGAAGTCTATTGTATACATATTAGTGTTTATCCCCTGGTTGGCAAAAAACATGAGATATTTAAGATAAGTGGGCGTTGCGCCAATATCAAGTTGCGCCTTGATCCGAACTTGATATTTCCGGCCCTTTAAAAGGCGGCCAAGAGGAATAATGGCCAGGTTATCCACGTATTCCATTACGTGTTGCGCTTCATCAAAAGCATTGACCACGCTGCGGGTATTATGCTCTCCGCATACGACCGAAAACTCGCCTTTCAGCTCATTGTACTTGAGCGTATGGATAAACACCTGCTGTATAAGTTGCTTGTCCGGCCAAAGCCCCCGGACTTTATAGAACGATATGTTAAAAGTGATTTTAGCAGAAATTCCATCCTGAATAGCTGTTTTTATTACCTGTGAAAAAAAATTTTTTGCCCTGAAATATAAGATCAAATCATCGCGGGTATTTGTCACGATTATGTCTGATAGTTCGACGTTTTCAGCAAGCTCATCGCATATTCCCAATCCAGGTGACAAAAGCATAATTAATAAAATAATAATGGCATGTCTTATGACGCTATTTATAAGTCGGTTATCCATTTCTAAACAAGATACCAGAAACAAGAAGGAAGCGGCAAGAGGATTTAGATGTTTGCTTTCCAAGTATTATTAGTATAATAGCTTTTTAAAAAATCCGCTAAGATCTAAAAATGAAAAAAACTCCGACAATTGCAGTTGCGATTATTCTTCAAGCGCTTTTATTGCTTTATGCTTTGGGTTGCAGCGTTAAGGCTGTAACATCAGAAAAGGGCGATGTCAGGACGGCTCCTCATATAAAAAAGGGGATTCGATCCGATGATTCCTTGATCCAGGAGGCAATAAACCTGGAAAATGTCGCTTTTACCTACCTTGAGAAAGGGAATGACAATTTGGCCATAGAAAACGCGCAAAAGGCATTGGAAGCAAAAGGACTGCCAGAAGACGTAAAACACCGGCTTTTTTTACTTATTTCCGATGCGTCCCTGCGCAAGGGGGATTTTGCTAAAGGGGTTGAGTATTTAATCTATGCCTATAGCTTGACAATAGAGGAAAAAGAAAAAGAAGAGATACTTGATAAGGTAACGGACATCAGCGCCAGGCTTACCGGGGAGGAGATTGACAATGTAACGGGTAAGACCGGGTATGTTTATCCTGCAGGGTTCCTGGTGCTTCAAAAGGCCAGGCTCTATGAGCAACAAGGCTTATTAGAGAATGCTATTGAGACGATCATGGTTTTTATGATGGAGTTTCCGGGACATGAATTATCCGAAGAGGCCAAGGCGCTTGCGGCAAGGCTTTCCGAAACACTGGAAGTGGATCGCAACGCAATCGGCTGCCTTCTTCCCCTGTCAGGCACATATGGAAAGTCCGGCAATGAAGTGCTTTCCGGTATTGAGGCGGCTCTTTTAGAGCATAATAGCCGCCCGGATGTCTTGCCTATTCGTATAGTTATTAAGGATTCAAAAGGTGATAAGAATGCGGCTGACCAGGCGCTGCGCGAACTTGTGGGACCGGATCGGGTCATCGGAGTTATCGGGCCAATGATCACGGCAGAGCATGTAGCAGAAACCGCGCAGGCATTGGAGGTTCCAATTATAACCCTGACACAAAAAGAGAATATAACAAAAGCAGGGAATTATGTCTTTCGTTGTTTCCTTACGCCGACCCAACAGGTTGAAAAACTCCTTTCATATGCAATTGACGAAAAAGGGATTACAAGGTTTTCAATTCTCTATCCAAACGATCAATACGGCCTCAAGTTTATGACCCTGTTTAAGGAGGCTGTTGTTTCAAAAGGCGCAGAGGTCAATGTTGTCGAGTCTTATGAAAGTGGTCAGACTGATTTTACCGGTCAGATCAAAAGGTTAAAAGAGCTTTCTATAGGATCACAAGCGCTTTTCATACCAGATGGTCCGGACAAAATCGCTTTAATAGCCCCTTATTTTCGATATAACAA
This sequence comes from Pseudomonadota bacterium, assembly GCA_043805295.1. Taxonomy (GTDB): domain Bacteria; phylum Desulfobacterota; class Desulfobacteria; order Desulfobacterales. The sequence continues at coordinate 3,641 of JAZDIE010000295.1, read as the reverse complement.
TATTTCCGGCCTCCTCCTCATGGGCACAAACCTTTGGTATTCTCCACAGCTTTTAAAACAGGCTGCGTGGGATATGCAGGGCGCAGTATTTCCTGTATCTTTTTTTAGCGAAGATACGGATGAACAAACCCATTCCTTTGTGGGTAGATTTAAGGGGATGTTTGGAAAAGAACCAGGTTTTCTTGAGGCCCAAGGATATGATGCCGCTAATCTTTTTTTTCATCTGCTGGATAGCTCGCCAGTCTCCAGCCGTTCTGCCTTAAGAGACGCGCTCCGAGGTGTTGCCACTGTGCCGACAGTAACAGGGTTTCTGTCGTTTGATGAAACCAACGACGCTGTAAAAGACCTTTCGTTGTTGAAAATAGTGGAAAAAAAGTTTGTCAAAGTCGGGAAAGAATAGACCTGTATTATAATGTCGTTGCTATATACATGTTACAATCTATTGACCAGCGCGCTTTTTATTGTCTCTTTTCCTCCTTTGTTTATCTGTTCAGCCCTGACAGGCCGTTACCGTAACGCGCTGGGCCAACGGCTTGGCTTTTATCCAAAAAAAGCAATAAAAAGCCTTTCTGGCCGGCCTCGTATCTGGCTGCACGCGGTATCTGTGGGAGAGGTAAAAGCTGCGATACCAATCCTTGAAGCACTTAAAAAAAACCTTCCCTTTGTATCTCTCATACTTTCAGCAGGCACTCCTCACGGCCTGGCTGTTGCCGCTAAGCTTGCGCCAGACAGAACTCTGGTAGTGTTTGCGCCAGTTGATTTTATCGGTTCAATTCTTATTGCCCTTCGCTCCCTTAAACCAGATGTGCTGGCTTTGATGGAAACTGAGCTTTGGCCATGCTGGCTTGTTGAGGCTAAGCGTTTTGGGATTAAAACAGCCTTGATAAATGCCAGGGTCTCCAGCCGGTCGCTCCCCCATTATCTCATGTTTCGCAGGTTCGCAAAGGAGGTATTAGCGGGAGTGGATACTGTAAGCGCTATTTCTTTAAAAGACGCACATAGAATGCAGGCAATAGGGGCGTCTCATGAAAAGATTAAGATCAACGGTAATTCCAAATACGATTCCCTGGCAAGGCAAAGCAATCCGGGAATAGAACTTGGGATAAGGGGTATCCTGAACATCAGCCTCAATCACCCTGTTTTTGTGGCTGGCAGCACTCGCACAGGCGAAGAGAGAGCCGTGTTACAGGCGTTTAAAAAAATGCGGGAAGAATTTTGTGACATGCTGCTTGTGGTGGCGCCTCGGCATATCGAGCGTACAGCAGAAGTGCTCCGGCTGATAGAGCAGGCAGGTTTTTCGTGCGTTATAAGAAGCAAAATTGATCCAATTAAAAGGCCTCGCGTTGAGGATGTGGTGCTTATAGATACAGTTGGCGAGCTGTTTAACTTCTATAGCGCAGGAACTATTGTTTTTTGCGGGGGAAGCCTTGTTCCACGGGGCGGTCAAAACATCCTGGAAGTGGTGGCATGGGGGAGGCCTGTATTTTACGGCCAATTCATGGAGGATTTCCTTGACGAAAAAGAGGTTATTGAACAAGCAGGGGCAGGCGTTATGGTTAAAGACAGTACTGATCTGGCAGAAAAGGCGTTATGGTTTTTAAGACACCCTGAGGAGCTACAGTTACGAGGTGAACAAGGAAGGGAGGCGCTTTTCGCCCACAAAGGCGCGGCTGAGAGGCATGCGCAGGCGATTCTGGAACTGCTGTAGTTCAAGTTAAGTGCCTAAAGTGAGCTAAAGTTATTTAAAATGGGAATTCCTATACTAATATTTATGAAGATGAAGTCGTAAAAAGTAGAAAACCACCTTTCGTCATCCCCCTGCTTAACCGGGGGATCCAGTATATTCAACTAGTTACAATGCCTGGATTGCCCGATCAAGTCGGGCAACGACTATTTCTTGGACTTTTTACAAAGTCATCACCAATTTCTCCAGGATTTAACTGCTATAGGCCTTCCCTCCACGTTTATAGTCTCTTCATGGAAGTTGGTGTCGCTGGTCTGGACAAGCAACTCGGATTCCTTGTTTGTCTTGTCAAAGTAATAGATAGGCTTTGAAGGAAGCCCTTCTCCAAGCTCCTTGTATCGCTCGTCATCATCAATACCATCTAGTACAGGAGAATTGTTATTGCTTGCCGGCAGGCTTGTTTGGAAATCAACTGCATAGAGCCTGGATGTTCCGCCATATCCGCATACATCTGAATTTGGGACAAAGGACGTAAAGAACACTACCTCTGATATGACCACACCTTCGGAAATAACCCGTTCTGCTGGGCCGCTCGGCTGGTCAAGATTAAAATACCACCCTTTATTTTCTATTTTTTCCCTTTCGTCTTCTGAGAGTAGGCCAAAGGCTGAATTTGTAACTATAGTGGTGACATCTTTAAGATCACTGTTTTTTAGCAAAGGGGTAATGCTTGTGTAATGGCCGTTATTTGCATCGCCAGTCGTTACTCTTGTTTCAACAAGGCAATAGAACGCGCCTTGTGTCTCGTCGGCTTTGTCTCCCTGAACAGAATACTTGCCTGTCCCGAAATATATCCTGAGCTTTGCCTCAACATCGCAGACCGGCTTGTCAAAGGCGAGCGTGGGCCTTGCTGTTATAGGTTCTCCGTTTGTCTGAAAGATCTCCACTTTTTTCCAGACCTGGCTAACATAGTCATAATAAAACTTCCAAAGAGACCCCTCGGTATCTCCTGCATAGATAAGGTCAAGATACCCATCCAGGTCAGAATCAACCCCTACTGGTGAAGAGAGCGTATAGTACGGACTGTCCGCTCCTTTTGGCTGAGTAGTAAGTTCGTCTGCGTAATTGGTTCCATCATGCCAGATTTGTTCTTTAGCGCCGTCTGAAAAATTCAACGCAGCGATTTTGCCTGCGCTTGTCCCTTCGTGGTATCCGCTTGAGATAATTGCAAGCCACTTGTCAATGCCATTTCCTTTCATCTTACCAACAAACGGGGCTATGGAGGATTTTCTGTCTGAAAACGGGATTGTGTCCCATAGCGCGATAAATTGATCGTGGCTTGGGTTGGTTATGTCCAGGCAGAAATATTCCTCGCCGCCAAACCGGTTGCCGCCTATCAGGATTGTGCGCCATATGCTTCCATCATAAATGTCTGCTGCTATTGGCGGAAGGTCTACAAAATAACTATGACAGTCGCTGGTTGTAAGCGATTTGAGGTTGGGCTGTATATTTTCAGGGATAAACGCCCACTCTTCTGATCCATTTGACGCCCTGAACGCATGCAGCATGCCGTCATTTGCGCCCACATAAATTATTGGCGTTCTGGTTGCATTGCTTGTCTTGAATGCCTGATAATTATGCTCGCTATAGTAGAACTTAGACGGCCCTACATACATAGGGGTTGAATATGCGATATCTCCAAGAATCCAGCCGTCCCGTGTGCGGTACTTGATCCCGTCGTTTGCCGTATTACCTCTGATAAACTCTATAATATCCCCTGTTTCAGTTTGGTCTTCCTCCCATTGTGACGCAAGCTGGGTCTTTAACGCTGCATTACTTGAGGAAAACGTCTGTTTTTTTTGCGCCTGCGAGGTCATGAAGGTATAGATATGCCTGCTTCCGCTCCCCATGCTTGCAAGCTCTGCCCCTGCCTCCCAGATAGCAGTATCCCCATCTG
>JAZDIE010000294.1:0-9469 GCA_043805295.1 Pseudomonadota bacterium | reverse complement strand
CATGGAAGATGATTTCATAAAGGTAACGGCTACTACAGTGAGAGTGCCGGTCTTCTATGGCCATTCCGAATCGGTCAATATAGAAACAGAGAGGCATATCACGCCTGATGAGGTCAGGAAGTTGCTGGGCAATGCGCCTGGAGTAAAGGTGGTAGACGATCCTGGCAATAAAAAATACCCCCTTGCCATTGACGCCGCAGGCAAAGACGAGACCTTTGTTGGAAGGATACGCGCCGACGAGTCGATAGACAATGGGATAAACATGTGGATAGTTGCAGATAATATCAGGAAGGGAGCTGCTACAAATGCAGTGCAGATAGCAGAAGCGCTCGCAAACGACTATTTATAGAAAAAGGGGGAGATCATGGATTTTAAACAATTTGTGCCGGAAAAGGTAAAAAGCAGGTTTCCAAACATCAAGACGCCTCTTATCAACGGCAAGGCATTGATAAAGACCGCCAAGCAGAATAACGCCATGATCATGGCGGCGAACATCAGATGCAAATTGCCGGCTGAGGGAATTGCGCGCGCGTCCCTTGCTACAGGCGCGCCGGTCATGTACGAGATCGCGAAGTCTGAATTAACCTATACGGAGTTTGATCCCGCCTTATTTGTAGAACATATAGTTGCGGTAAACGAAGAGATTGGAAACACCTCTGTGCCGTTCAGCGTTCATGCGGATCATCTTACTGTAAAGGGTCCAGACCAGGTAGAAAAGGTTCGAAAGCTCATAGCCGACCAGATAGAAGCAGGGTTTACCTCTTTTGCAATTGACGCGTCGCACATGGAAAACGACCAGAATCTGGCAGCTACAAAAGACCTGGCAAGGGCTATTCAGGATCTTGGCTATTGCCTTGAAGTCGAATTGGGCGAAATCGGGGCAAAGAAAGGAAGCTCTGATGGGTTTACTCAGCCGAGCGAGGCCGCGTGGTTTATAGGAGAGCTGAACAAGGCTGGAATACATCCTGATCTTTTAGCCATCAATAATGGCTCTATCCACGGCACATACTTTGGCGCTGCCCACGAGGGGATTCAGTTAGACCTGACCAGACAAATATGGGACGCCATACAGCCTTGGGACCTCGACATTGCGCAACATGGAATTACAGGCACTTCTCTTGCGAAGATCCGGCAGTTTATCAACTACGGCGTCCGTAAAGGAAACGTAGGCACCTTGTGGCAGAATGTAAGCTTTGGAATCGCAATGAACGAAAACGGAAACGCCATAACTAATCCTGACAAGAGCTATGTAATACGGCCATACAGAGGCGTTTCGCCCGCGCTCTGGGAAGAGATGTGGAAATGGGCTCAGGAGACTGAAAACACCGGCGGCAACATTAAAAGCGCAAACAAGGTCTTTGCAGATAAATTCAACGCCCTTGACCGAGTTTACAAGCATAGAATCGCTGCGCACGCATACGAAGAAGCGGTAAGACTTTTTGAGGCAACTAATTCTATTGGACTTGCGCCAAAGGTCTTGGACTATTTGGCAAAAAAAGCATAAATGATTGAGCTTGCTGATCTGCATAAATCCTTCAAGGGACAGAAGGTGCTGGACGGATTGAATTTAACGATAGACGCAGAACAGGTTACGGTTATTATTGGAAGAAGCGGCGAAGGAAAGAGCGTTCTGCTCAAGCATATAATAGGCCTTCAAAAACCGGACAAAGGGCGTATACTTATAGATGGAATTGATATAACAAGATTAAACGACCGTCAGATCAATGAAGTGAGAAAATTCTTTGGGATGCTTTTTCAGGATGCCGCGTTATTTGATTCCATGACAGTCGGAGAAAACGTAGCCTTTCCTTTAAAGGAACACACAAGCCTTAAGCCGAATGTAATTGAGGAGATTGTGGAACAAAAACTCAAACAGGTCGGCTTAAGGAATGTAAATCATAAGCTTCCTTCTGAGCTGAGCGGCGGAATGCGAAAACGGGTGGGGCTTGCGCGCGCGCTAGCGCTTGACCCAAAAATCATTCTATTCGATGAGCCTACCACAGGGCTTGATCCCATCATGGCCAACGACATCAACAAGCTAATCTTAGAAACCCAGAGAGAGACAAGAGCTACCTGCGTTGTGATCAGTCATGACATCAAAGGCGCCTTTGAGATCGCCCACAAAGTAGCTATGCTTTCACAAGGTAAAATTGTAGAAACTGGAAAACCAGAAGATATAAGGGCTTCTTCCAACCCCCTTGTTCAACAATTCATCCAGGGGGTTATGCTGTCATGACAAAACTATCTCCTGAAGCAAAAGTCGGACTTCTCGCATTCGCTGGTTTGGCGCTTTTAGCGTACATGTCGATACGCATCAGCGGATTCAGTCTGACAGGAGAGCAGAATGGCTATAGCCTACAGGTATATTTTGCTTCAGCAGCAGGCCTTACAAAAGACGCGGCTGTTGAAATAGCAGGGGTAGAGGTGGGAAGGGTCAAGGGAATAGCGCTTGATAATGGAAAGGCGCGGGTTTCACTTCTTATCAGGCGAGGAGTAGAACTCAGAGAAGATGTGCAAGCCATTATACGGACCAAAGGGGTGCTCGGAGATAAATATATAGAAATCGTTTCAGGCGGGGATTCAGCGCCTTTTCTGCAAAACGAGGGGACGATCAAGCGGACAGTTACCGCCGCTGATATCGATAAATTATTACATCAGCTTTCTGACGTGGGAGGCAATGTCACCCATGTAACAGAATCGCTTGCCGATTCTATTGGCACTGAAGAGGGTAAAAAAGCTATCCAGTCGATCCTGAAAAATCTGCGCGACATCACGATTGCCTTAAACGATACAATCCGCAAAAATGATAAAAACGTCAATCGGATGCTTGAAAATTTTACCCAACTCTCCGAAGACATGAAAACAATAACCTCAACGAACACGGAGTATCTAAACAATATCATCGCAAACGTGAATGTCACTACATCCTATTTGCGGGAATCCATGTCATCATTCAATGACGTTATGGCTCAGATGGGTAAAGGCGAAGGAACTATTGGACATCTGGTATACGATAACGAACCATTTGAGAGGTTAAGCGAAGCGCTCAAGGCGCTTGAGGCAATATCTAAAAAAATCAATACCGAGGGCGCGGCGGACCGGCTTAATAACTCATTAGGCTCACTCGAAGGTATTACCCGCAAGATCAACCAGGGTCAAGGGACCATAGGGCAGTTAGTAAACAATGACGATACCGTCCGCAACCTGAATTCCACAATGACCAAGATCAACGACTACCTTGAAAAACAAGAACGGTTTAAGACATCGGTGGATTATCATGGAGAATATATGGTGGACGATAAGGAGGTTAAATCCTACGTATCGCTCAAGATACAGCCCAAAGAAGACAAATATTATGAGGTGGGGATTGTAGACGACCCGGGCGGAACCACCACAATCACCACGACAAAAAGAACAGTTAACGATGTTACAACCACAGAAAAAGAAGAAAAGATCGACCAAAAAGCGATCAAGTTTTCAGCACAGATAGCAAAGAGATATTATGATCTTGCCTTGCGGGGTGGACTTATAGAATCGACCGGCGGATTCGGTATTGACTACTATTTTTTCAATGATCGGTTTATCTCTTCATTTGACGCTTTTGACTTTGACGCGGAGAAAAACTTTCACCTTAAGTTTAAAACTGAATTCGTGCCTGTGCAACACCTGTATATCGCCGCTGGAGTAGATGACTTTATCAGCGAAAATGACGAGGCGTCGCTTTTTTTCGGGGCTGGCATAAGATTCTCGGATGACGATCTTAAAACACTTTTGTCTAATGTGCAGGTGTCGCCGGCTAAATAGTGTCTGAACGAAAACTTTATTAGGATTATTTGAATGTCCCTCAGCCTAATAGGCTTAAGCCTAATAAAATATGCCGCATAATCTTATCTTTATTCCCATACTCGCCTATTTTATGGGATCAATTCCGTTTGGGCTTGTGCTCACCCGGCTTTTTTCAAAAGTAAATATCCGCGGAAACGGCAGTGGTAATATTGGAGCCACAAATGTCGCCAGACTGGCTGGCGTACGGCTGGGTGTAATTACGTTGATTGGAGATGTCCTAAAAGGTTTTATACCTGTATATCTCGCTATTTGGCTTGTTGGACAAGCTGACTGTGTATCTGCACCAACATGGAAAAGAGAGGCGTACGTAAGCCTGGTGGCCTTGGCAGCGTTTTTTGGCCATCAGTTTTCTGTGTTTCTAAAACTGGAAGGCGGAAAAGGGGTAGCGACAGGCGCTGGATGTATGGCGGTTATTGCGCCCTTACCTCTTGCTTTAAGCCTTCTAGTGTTTGGTTTAACTGCCTGTTTCTCAAAATATGTGTCGGTTGGATCACTTTCCGGTTCATTGCTACTCCCATTTACAATATGGGCATTTATGGATTCTAAGGTTTACCTAATGTTATCCATCATAATAGCTATGTTTATTTTATATCAGTTCCGAGAAAACATACATAGACTCCGTTCAGGAACAGAACTCGGAATTTGAATATGGAATTCTCCCGTCACAAACTGCAAAAACCATTGCATCTGAAAGAGTTTTTAGAAAAGGCATTAAAGGGATTTTGCGCAAACATTGACTCAGAATCATACAAACTATGGGAGGTATGGGATAGCGCGGTAGGAAACGCTATTGCGCGAAACGCCCAGCCAGAGGCAATTAACCAGGGCGTGCTGCTCGTGCATGTTATAGGCTCGCCGTGGATGAATCACTTACAATTCATGAAACAAGAGATAATCGACAAGCTCAACGCTGCGCTAGGCAAACAGATTGTTTTTGATATTCGATTCAGGATAGGACAGTTTTGAGGGAGTACATGACAGCCTCATAGCCTTCGTCCTTCCATTATTCCGGTAAGCCCTGATTCTATGAATACCTCTTCCCTTTCCTGTACGGTTCTAAGATCCAGCAGGAAATTATTGTCTTCGATTCTTCCGACAACCGGGGGGGTGGAATTGAGCATGTGTTGCGCGAGCGAGTTGGGAGAGAGGCCGTCAATTGCTATTGCTACAAGCACGGTAGGAATGTCCTGAAGGGGAAGCGCCCCTCCTCCTGCCTGCGACGATCCATCAATAAGCCTGATCGCCATATTTTTATTGCCTGATTTATCAAGACGCTTTTTGAGCCGCTTTGCCCTTTTTTTGATAGTTTCTTTTGAAAGAGTCAACATCCTTAGTGTGGGTATATCGGAAATGGCTTTTTGTTCATCCCTGTAAAGATGCAGGGTGGCTTCAAGTCCGGCAATTGTCATTTTGTCTATGCGAAAGGCGCGGTTTAAGGGGTTTTTTTTGATCTTTTCAATGAGTTCTTTTTTGCCAAGTATTATTCCAGACTGAGGTCCGCCAAGCAGTTTGTCCCCGCTAAATGTAACTATATCAGCGCCGGCCTTGATTGCCTCTTGAACAGTAGGCTCTTTTGGTAATCCATATTGTGTAAAATCAATAAAACTTCCGCTTCCCAGGTCATTCATTACAGGAATTTGGTATTGTCTTCCCAGGGCTACGAGATCAGCCAGCAAGACCTCTGCCGTAAATCCTACTATACTATAATTGCTGGTATGCACCTTTAGCAAAAGCGCTGTATTGGATGTAATAGCTTGTTCATAGTCCGGCAGCCATGTTCTATTGGTTGTGCCGACCTCAACCAACCTCACCCCGCTTTTGGCCATTACATCAGGTATTCTAAAGGAGCCGCCGATCTCAACAAGCTCTCCCCTTGATACGATAGCCTCTTGCCCCTCGGCCAGGGTATTGAGTGCCAGGAAAACAGCGGCGGCGTTGTTGTTTACTACTATGGCCGCCTCTGCCCGGGTGAGTTCGCACAGTATTTTTTCTACTCCTCTGTACCTGGAACCGCGAGCGCCTTGTTCAAGGTCGAATTCAAGACTGGAATAAGTCCCTGAATGTTTAGTTATATGCTCGATAGCTTGTTTTGATAACAGAGATCGTCCCAGGTTGGTATGGACTATCACGCCTGTGGCATTAACGACCTGTTTGAGTTGGTATGACATGGCAGAATCCATTGCGCTTGCAACCATCTTGATTATGGATTCTTCATGGTATGTAGTAGTATTGGCAGCGTCGATGGAGTCAGCGTTTAATATTTCTTGTCTTAGCCGCGCAAGAGAACTTCTTATGCACTGGGTTAAAAGGGATCTGGGGGAGCCTTTTCCCATGCCTCTTTGTTCAAATATTGTTGCTACCCGATCTACGCTTGGAAGGTTTTTAAGGATGTCATGCCTAATCGTTGATAATTTGGATTTTGTTTCCATGTCTTGTAAATTACAATAAAATTATGACCTCTGTCCACACCATTTTCCAATTGGAAAGGGCGTATGTCTCAAGAGATTACCTCTATCGGATACATAAATAGCGCCCACAATAACGCAACAGGTAACGCATACCGTATCTTTAGATGTCCTTAGATGTCCTTCCCGCAATGCTTGCATACCTGCGCCCTGGATTTGACGATCTCTGCACAATAAGGGCATTCCTTGGTATAGTTGGCGTTATGGATCATTTCAACCGCGCAGTCTGTTTTTAATTGAAGCGACGGCTGCTTAAACTTGTAGTGACGGACAGGCTCGATCACATTCAAGTCTCCGAGTTCTCCGAGATAATCCGCAGCCTTTTCTCTAATGTTCGGCCTCTCGTCTTCATTAAATAATATATCCAGGATACCCTTAGCGTTTTTTTCATTAAACAGACCTTGCAGCCGATCAAGGCATTTTTGTTCCTCTATCTTTTCCTTACGCGCTGCTTCCTCCTCTGCTTCTTTATCTTCGTCTATAATATCCCCTTTCATAGCCTCAGAAGAAAATACAGGAAGACACTCTACAATGCCAGAATCAGGATCGCACATGCAGCGATAGGAGGCGTTTTGTCCGTAGTAATCCATCATGCTTTGCCAGCCTTCCACATAAAGAGGACAATCGTCATTAAAACAAACATAAAGAAACGGGCCGCCCCAGCCTAAGCCGTCTGAGAAGCTGAACTGAGGGGTTGCCCATTTTTTCATTACCTGACCGCAATGCGGACAGACCGGTCTTGGTTTTTCCATAGCTATATTATCCTTTACTCTTGATTTTGTATAACTCCGGCAGGCATAGGATATATGTATTCGCCTCCCAACATATACCCGCCGTCTAACCGCAGCATTGCCCCTGTCATAAACAGGGCATCCCTAATAATAAAAATAACCGCCTTTGCAACGTCATCTATGTTTCCTATACGCTTAAGCAGGGTATGATCTATAATCTCCTTACGCTGGGATTCAGTCAATACCCCCCAGCCGCGTGTCCCTGGCCCATGTCGAGTTTCACAAAAACCGAGCATGATCTCGTTTACCCTCACCTCAGGGGACCCTTCCTGAGCCCACATCTCAGTAAACGACCTTATACCCCGATTAGCAGCGCAATAAGCATCGTTAAAAACCAGCCCTGCTGCGCCGCCCCTTCCCAATATGCCTGCGATAGAAGATATATTAACTACCGCTCCGTCTCCGGACGCCTTTAGATGTGGCAAAGAGTAGTGATACGCCCACCACTTTGCCTTTAGGGTCGTGGCCACCTCGATATCCCATTGCTCCGGGGTGTAACAGCCATGCACAACCGGCCAGCCTCCCCGCTCAATATTGTTAATCAATATATCTATGCGCCCCAATTCTCCGGCTGCCTTCTCGACAGCTCTTTGCGCCTGATCAGGTTGAGTAAGATCAACTTTGATAAAAAAATAATCCGCGCCAGCCTCTTGTAATATCTCATTTGCCTCAGCAAGATGCTCCTGCCAGTCGTAATAAGTAAGGGCAAGCGATACCCCTTCCTTTGCCAAGGCAAGGGCTATTCCTCTTCCAATCCCCTTTATTGATCCCAGCACAAGGGCAACTTTCCCCTCAAGCTTCATTTATTCCCCTCATGTATTTAGTGTCATGCATGCTTTATTCCTAGAAGCCTTCAGCCTAAACACCTGAATAGTTACAACACATCTGCGTTTTTGTAACATTATGCGATGGATGTCAATAACAGAGTATGCTTGACAAGTTGAGTTATAGGATGTCAAATTAGAATATTGTTTTGAAGGAGGAATTGTGTATAAGTTTTCACCTTTAAGTTTGAATAATATGAACGTACTCCATATATCTATGGAACGTGGGATTGTAGATATTAGAATCGATGTGGGCGTTGGGTCATGTGCAGAACCCCGGCTTAAATATGGCATATCCCATTTTCTTGAACACTGTATGTTTAAAGGGACTAAAAAAAGAGGCGCCAGAGAGTTACGCAGGGACGCAGCCAGAATTGGCGGAAAACTGGGGGCTTGGACATCGTTTGACCATACCGTATACCACATCACAGCTCTGAAAGAAGAATTTGAAAACGCTTTTGAGCTTCTTGCAGACCTTTTTTTAAATCCAGATTTTCCAGAAAAAGAGATTGAAAAAGAAAGGATTGTAGTGCTCGACGAAATCCGCAGGGCAGAGGATCGGCCTTCGAGTTTCCTGCACCACCTGATGGCAGGAAAATTCTGGTCGCATCAAATCGATCACAGAATTTTGGGATCAACCGAGAGTATTACATCATTAACTCGTGATGAAATCATTCAATGGCGCGAAAGGTATTATTCTGGAAAAAATATTCAGCTTTCCGTTGCGGGTGATATTACAAGCGAACAACTTATAGAAGTCTTTGATAGATACTATCGCGGGGAATCGGAAAAAGCGCCTATTGTATACCCTGACGTGGCATTCATCCCTGGCGAAAATGTTTTTTATAAACAAGGAATTGTTGCCACGTACCTCTTTCTTGGCTATCCAGCCTTGCCAAGGACACATAAAAATCATATTGCTCAAAGGGTAATGACTTACCTACTTGGCGGGTTTGCATCCTCCCTGCTTTTCGAACGGCTTAGAGAGGAGATGGGGCTTGTGTATGGCGTGAGCGCCGGAATTTTAAACACGGATGCGTTTAACACGCTCAGCATCGGCACCAGCGCACAGTCGGACGATATCAACCTTATTGAGGCTAATATAAAAAAAATTATTGAAGATATCTGCTCCTCTAAGGTTTCTGAAAACCAGCTTGTCATGGCAAAGGCGTCCCTGTTAAGCACACTCAGGATGCTTGCAGAATCTCCGATAGGGATCAACCAGATCATTGCCGCTCCCTATATCAAGGGGGATTCAAAAGACATGTATAAACGAATGAGCGAAGAAATTCCGCAGGTGACCCGCGAGGATATACTTCTTGTGGCAGAGCAAACATTTAGAGAAAAGCCATATATAGGAAGACTTTGGCCAAAACCTGTTGGGTGACTAAACTTTTTCCGATAAAAACCGATTTTATTATAAAGCGTTCAAGCCAACAAAAGTGGAGGTAAAAAATGACCGACGCAATAAAGCCTGCTATAGCGGCGATAAATGCCTATGGGAATCGGTTGTCAACGACTGCCAACAAAATAGCAAAAGCAG
>JAZDIE010000293.1:0-5967 GCA_043805295.1 Pseudomonadota bacterium | reverse complement strand
TAAAAGCAATACAGCCAAGGTGCTTGATGTCCAGAGGACGTACTTGTCGCGCTTGATATCCCGCTACAAGTTAAGTGTCTAAAGTCGTTAAAAACTTCGGCCTTCAGTCTAAACCCCTGAATAATTATTTGCAGGAAGCGTAACCATGATCGTGGTGCCCTCTCCTACATGGCTTTTTATGCGGATTGTTCCATTAAACGATTCTATTATGCGCAACGAGATCGCAAGCCCCAGGCCAGTTCCCTTACCCGGAGGTTTAGTGGTGTAAAAGGGGTCAAACAACTTTTCCATGTCAACTTGGGAGATTCCAGTCCCTGTGTCTGAAATACTCATAATCGTTTCTTCTGCGACCCTTTCGGTTTTGATGTTAATCAGGGGGCGCCAGCCGGCCTTTTCTCCAGCAAGTTTATCCTTTCGTTCCAATATGGCGTCATAGGCATTCAGCATAAGATTGAGAATAACCTGCCTGAGCTTGTTTGAATCAACCCATACAATAAGCGGTTCAGGGGCAAGCTCGCATATTATTTCAATCTGTTTTGCTATGCCCTGATAAGAAAAAAACGATACTGTATCATGAACAACATGGTTTAAGTCGATTTTAAAACATTCAGAATGAGATGGCCGCGCAAAGTCTAATAATTCCCTGACTATTGCGTCTATCCGCATGACCTCGTCTTCCACTCTCTTAAGATAGTCTCTGGCCGGCTCGCGTTCCTCGACTTCTTCTATAAGTATATTTATGTATCCAAGGATTGCGCTGATTGGATTTCCGATTTCATGCGCAACGCCAGCAGCCAGGCGGCCAACCGAGGCAAGTCTTTCTGACCTTACCACCTCTTCATGCGCTTCTTGCAATTTTGAATTCGTCATTTTCATGGATTCTATTTGCGACTCTAGCAGCGCTTTATTTTCCGATAGTTTTTTAAGCATCCTGCTCAAGGCAACGGCCAGTTTATTCAATTCATTTGGGTTGGAATCCTCAGCCTGGAAAAGATTGTCGTCTTTAAAATGGTCGGCCAGCCTTACAAGATTTCCAATAGGCCTTATGATCATTCTGGAAAGAAGAAAATTGCCGAGCAATACAATGACTGCAATATTTAACCCAACATATAGGAGAATCGAGACCTTGAGTTTGCTGAGTATATTGTGGACTGACTCGATGCGCATGCTGACATATGCAACAGCAATTATATTGCCACTTTTAAATAACGGCGCCGAGACACGCATAGTATTTTTCTGTATGGTAAACTCTTTTTTCTTAGGCGGAAGACCGGGAATCCAATCGACATCTATTGTTGAGAGAGCATTCCCATGTGACACCAAAAGTTTTCCGTTTTTTCCAATGACCTCGATCTGTTCAAACAACCGGGGTATGAATATACTGGCCACTTCTTTTGCAAGGTTTTTGCGCAATTGCTCTTCAGAAATGTCTTGGGTTATCACAGTAGACGGATTGTTAATATATCGCTGCAAACGTCCTATAATGGAAAACCCCAACTCTTTTTGATACGCTAAAATCCCGTTTTCCGTCATTTTCAAGGCTACAAGCCCTAGGAGAAGCATTCCGGAAAAAAGTAAAAAAGAAAGGATCGATAATATCCCTGTGCGAAGATTTATAAAGGAGAGTTTCACTTGTTATTAATTCCCTGTCTTTATTGATGGCTTTGTAAAAAGTCCAAGTTCAAGGCGCGCGAATCTTGAGGAGTGAGGCGTACTTCCTGTACGCTGCAATGACGAGAGATGAAGCGCAACGCAGAAATTGGACTTTTTACAAAGCCATCTATCTTAATACCCCGAAATACCAGCTAGTAAGCTCCCTGCCGTAGAAGATGTAAAGAATCGCCCCAATACTTAAAAAAGGGCCAAATGGTATAGCTGTCTTGCGTCCTTTTTTAGTCTTAATAGCAACAACGCCTCCGACTGCGGTTCCCAAAACAGAGCTGACAAATATTGTAAACGCGACCGCACGCCATCCTAAAAACGAGCCGATCATCGCGAGTAATTTTATGTCGCCGCCGCCCATTCCATCTTTTTTAGTAAAGGCCTTATAAATAAGGGCTACGGCAAGCAGACTACCACCGCCGAATAATATTCCAAACAAGGATTCTTGCCATGAGACATCCCCTGGTTTAAATGAGGCAAGAAAGCCTATAACAATTCCAGGGAGTGTTATGGTGTCTGGAATGATTCTATAATCTATATCTATGAATGTAATAACCAGGAGCGCTGAAGAAAAGACATAGAGGATTAAGCCTGACCAATTGATACCATATCTGACAAAGATGCCCCATGCCAATATGCCGGAGATTAGTTCCACAGCAGGATACCGGATAGATATTGTGTATCCACAGTAACGGCATCGACCACCCAAAATCATATAACTTACAATTGGGATGTTATCATACCAACAAATAGGTTGGCTGCAATTTGGGCAGGTTGATCTGGGAGTTATTAGCGAAATAGATTTGGGTATGCGATATATGCATACATTCAAAAAACTTCCTATGATAAGTCCAAAAAGAAATACTGTTATGCCTATCATGAATGGTGGAATTGCTACTATGTAATCCATAATAATGATCCTTATGAGTCTCTTGTAAAAAATTGAGGTTTGAACTATTGGGCGTCTATTACTTAAGGTAGTATAGAGCCGACAACTTGGTCAAGGCTTGCAAAAGAAAACCGGATAAAACCACACGGAGTATATGGCGTTTTTGAGAGATAGTTGTTATATCAAAGTAACTATCCACCTGAATAGTTACATCATAAACAGCACAAGGATTTTTTATAATGAACGAAAACATTTTCAGAGAATACGATATTAGGGGTGTGGTGGAAAAGGATTTCAGCCTCAATGACGTGGAAAAGATTGGACAAGGCTATGTTACATATCTGCGGCAGCATGGAGGCAAAACCTGCGTGGTCGGTCGTGATTGCAGGCTGAGTTCGCCGGAAGTCAGAAACGCGCTTATTAAGGGTATGTTAAAAGGCGGAGCGAATGTTATAGACATAGGGGTCTGTCCCTCGCCGGTTCTCTATTTTGCGTTGCAGCGCCTCAAGGTTGACGGAGGAATAATGGTCACCGCAAGCCATAATCCGCCGGAATATAACGGCTTCAAGATATGTTTAGGGCCAGACACAATTTTTGGAGAAGAGATTCAACGATTAAAAAAGATTATTGAATCAGGAAAATATTCATCAGGAGACGGGTCATCGACTGAGTACGAAATTATCCCGCAATACTGTGACTACCTGGTCAACAATATAAAAATAGACCGTCCGGTTAAGCTGGCTGTAGATGCTGGAAACGGAACCGGCGGCATAACAGCTCTGCCGATCCTCGAACGGCTTGGTTGCGATATTTTTAAGCTATTTATCGAACCGGACGGAAATTTTCCTAATCACGAGCCAGATCCGACTCTTGCTGAAAATCTGACCACCCTTTCACAAACAGTCATCAATGAAGGCCTGGAACTTGGCATTGCCTTTGACGGAGACGCTGATCGTCTGGGGGTTGTGGATGAATGCGGACAAATTATATATGGCGATATGCTTATGCTCATTTTTGCCCGCGAAATCCTAAAAGAAAATTCCGGGGGCAAGTTTATCGGCGAGGTCAAGTGTTCTCAAATTATGTATGACGATATCAAGGCGCACGGCGGCGAGCCTATAATGTGGAAAACAGGGCATTCGCTTATTAAACAAAAGCTCAAGGTAGAAAATGCCTTGCTGGCGGGTGAAATGAGCGGTCACATATTTTTCCGGCATCGTTATTTAGGATTTGACGACGCTGTCTATGCCGCGTGCCGCCTCTTAGAGATACTCTCAAGAGATCGTAAACCCCTTTCAAGCTATTTGTCAGATATTCCCAGAATATATAATACGCCTGAGATACGGCTTGCTTGCCCTGAAGACAAGAAATTTCAGCTTGTAAAAAGGGTCAAGGACATCCTTTGCAAGGATCACAAGATTATAGATATTGACGGTGTCAGGATAATTTTTTCTGACGGATGGGGACTTGTCCGTGCGTCTAATACAAGTCCTGTTATTGTGCTCCGCTTTGAAGCAACTAGCGAGGCACGGCTTAATGAGATTAGGAATCTGGTGGAAAATGCAATTGATAAAGCGAAAAGCTAATTTAATAGCATAGGAATTCCCACTTTAAATAACTTTAGGTGCTTAAGCTGATAAAACAGCAGCTAAAACAGACCTCAAATTGGCGGCATAGTTTTTAAAAGAGCTAAAGTGTTATTAAAAATTTTAAAGAACCCGCAAATTTTTTTATACCAGCGCCACATTTCTCTGTGACTTCAGATTAAGCAATAAAGCGGACATTCATTATAAATAATCTATAATATCAGGCTATTGCTTATCAAAAAGGAGTGGGAAGCCTTGTGGCGCTACCTGTTGGAATGTATATTGCTTACCGATATTAAAATAGGTGGATAGACTAAAGTCAGTGCTACCCCCCTGAAATCCCTCCCGTCAACGGGGAGGGTCAGGGGGTGGGGGGTGAAAACAAATGACAAGGGGGAATAATATGAAAAGGTTGTATTTTATGAACGAGCAAGGGGCGGTGCTGGTAACTTCCGTAGGTCTTGTTCTTGTAATGATGGCAATGGGCATATGTTTATCCAAAATCACCACAAACGAGCTTGAAACCGCAACCCTTAAGGCCAGAAAAGAGTCGGCTAATTATGCCGCTGAGACTGGCTGGATGGTGGCAACCAACTGGCTGCAACATGAAAGTCCTCCATTGACCGTGAATGTCTCTTCTGATCCTGCTGATCCTAATTATAATAAATATACAGAACTTATGCTGAATATAGGGGAATTAAACAATACTTCTTCCGTGTCAGGAAGGCCTCTTATGCCAACACAATACGATATGGAGATAGAATATTTAGGAGAATCAAAGCAAAAAGGATACGACGCCGAAAAATATAATTCATATGGCTACAGGGTAACTTCCGACGGCTATGTATCGCGCGATTCTTTAAAAAAAAACAAAGTCGAGAGAAGGCAGGCGGGAAGGCTTACAGAGGTAATTGTTGAGTTTAGTAGGGTAGTAGAAAAATAAAAAAGATACCTGTCTGCCGACAGGCAAGGTAGAGGCTTTTAGAAAAAAAGGAGATGGACATCATGAAAAAACCATTAGGCAGTGTCAACAAGCTCTGTAACAGGTCTTTTTGCAAGACAGCATTTTTTGCCCTTGTGGCAGGCGTGCTTTTTATGTGTCTGCATGTGTCTGCATTGCAAGTGCGAGCTTGTAGTTATGGTGAGTGTAGCTATAAGTGTAATTGTACGAGCTGTAATCCTTACGACTGTAATTGTAAGACCGTGGATGGAGTCAAAACGTGTAGCACATGCTATAAGACATGCTGTGAAACATGCTACTACTGCAAAAGCCACTGTGATCTTTGTGGTGCAACTGCATGTTCCCTGGGTTCATCTCATTATACCGACTCGGATTGCGACGGGATAATGAACTGTATCGATAAAACTAATACTGATACCGACGGAGACGGAAAAAATGACTGCGAGACCTGTAAATTAAACCCCAAGATACCCTACACACATACAAGGTATGGGTACAGGACGACTAGTCTGTGTAGTGATTGCACTGATGATGGCACAGAATCAGATGGTGACGCCAAGCCGGACAGGTGCGAACTTTGCGATACAATGCCAGCATCCGGCGATGGCTGCCCAAAATTGCAAATAAATATCGATGACAAAACACCCGTATACTGGCCTGGCGACACTGCGCCCAGCTATACAGTAAAGCTGGAAAGTTACACCAACTACGGTGAAACCTGGTGGAAATATAGTCCATATGGCAACTACACAACCACCTTGTCAGGCAATACATGTAGTCCAAGTTATAGTAAGACCAATACACCCAAAGATAGCCATCCAGGCACAGGCTTCATAAACTGCATAAACGGATCCACTAATGGTTATAGC
>JAZDIE010000292.1:0-5504 GCA_043805295.1 Pseudomonadota bacterium | reverse complement strand
GTATTGAAATTTTGGATGAACGGTTCTTGCAGGAGTTAAAAGACCTTCCGCAAAAGAACCTTGCAGTTGAATTATTAAAAAAGCTCTTAAAAGAAGAAGTTAAAAAGAGGACAAAGATTAATCTTGTTGAAAGTAAAAAGTTTTCCGCCTCCACACGTCCTGGAAATGACACTCTTGGCTAGTTTCAGTTCAGACACTGTCAATGGCTCTTGTTTTGGAGATATTCTAAATGGATTTTTTGTCTTTGTTGAAAGCAATGATATTGGGCGTTGTTGAAGGCGCTACAGAATTTATCCCTGTCTCTTCTACGGGTCACCTGATACTTGTACAGAATTGGCTCAATTTCAACGGAAGGGTGGAAAACGCCTTTTTAATTTTTATTCAACTCGGTGCAATCCTTGCCGTTCTCTGGCTTTACCGCAAGAAATTTTTATCAGTAGCATTGAATTGGCGCAGAGATCCAGATGCGCGGAGACTGATAATCAACCTTATTATCGGAACTATTCCAGCAGTGATAATCGGTCTTCCGACAGAAAAATGGATCGAGGCCCATTTTTTTAAGCCTATTCCGGTTTCAATGGCCTTGGTGTTCGGAGGCGTGTTGATTCTGCTGATTGAGCGTTGGGGGAAAAAAGCCAGCGTTAAAATAGTGGATGATATCCCTATTGGGAAGGCGTTTGGAGTAGGGATGATTCAGGTGCTGGCGATCCTTTTTCCTGGGGTCTCCCGTTCCGGGGCTACGATCATGGGCGGATTGTGCTTGGGTCTGTCAAGAATAGCGGCAACTGAGTTCTCATTTTTTTTAGCTATACCTGCCATGCTTGGCGCTTCGCTGGTTAAACTCATAGGCGTTTATGGGGAGATTACATTGAAAGATTTACCCGTGTTTTTTATCGGCTTGAGTATTTCTTTTGTTGTGGGTTTGGCCGTGATTCGTGGGTTGTTGTCCTTTGTATCCCGTAACTCCTTTGCTGCTTTTGCCTGGTACAGGATTATTTTCGGGGCAGCTTTGCTCTCATACTGGGGTTTTACGGGGAATTTTTGATGGCTTTGTAAAAAGTCCTTTGAAAGGCGCTATGATAAAAGGATATGTTCAGGTCTACACAGGAGATGGAAAGGGGAAGACTACAGCCGCATTTGGGCTTGCGCTGCGAGCAGCAGGCGCAGGGCTAAAGGTTTTTATCGCCCAGTTTGTAAAGGGAGGCGATAATCCTTACAATGAGATAAATGCCTGTTTGAGATTTTCAGACTTGATAGCTGTAAAGCAATACGGCAGGGGATGCTTTATAGGAAAAGAGCCTCATGCCGATGATGTGCGCATGGCGCATGAGGGGTTACAGGATATAAGGCAAGCTGTTATTTCAAACATATACGATATGGTGATACTTGACGAGGCTAATATTGCGGTTCATTACGGTTTGATTACTGTTGAGAAGCTGCTGGAAATTATCAAGGTGAAAAGAGATGGAATAGAGTTGGTTATAACCGGAAGATATGCGCATCCGCTGATTATTGAAAAAGCAGACCTTGTGACTGAGATGATAGAGGTAAAACATTATTTCTCGCATGGCGTTATGGCGCGGGATGGAATCGAGAGATGATGGTTACGAATCGATCCACCATTCTATTTGATTTTTCTGAGGAAAAATAATATAGACTGACTTCTTAGTATCATGTAACAGTTATTCATTCGTATCTAACCCCTCCAAACCTCCCCTTGTCAGGGGGAGACTTAAAGGCTTCCCCCTGATAAGGGAGGACTGATTTAAATGTTACAGGGTACTAGTAAAAAAGACACAAAATCCTTATTGAAATCCCAAAGATGAACTTTCGTCACAGTTTGATATCCAAGGTAATCCTTACCGCCGGCATAACCCTATTAGTCTGTATATCTGCCTGGTCATTGTACAATATCAGGTATCACTCCCAGGTCATTATGAGTGATGTGGCTGCTGAAATAGACAGGCTCAACAACACGATCAGGCTAGGGACTCATTATGCCATGATGCTTAACTCGCGCGAGGATATCCGTCAGATAATAATGAATATATGCAAGCAGAAAGGGATTGAAAACGTACGCATATATACCAAAAGCGGCAGGATTGCTTTTTCAAATACAGATATTGAGACAGGTAATACGACTGATATCAGGGAAAAGGCATGTTATGTATGCCACAGGTCTGATCCGCCGCTTACTGAAGCGGATCTGCCGGAAAGAACACGGATTTTTAGATCTCCCAAAGGATATCGCCTAATTGGGGTTATGAGTTCTATACATAATGAACCGTCATGCGCATCCGCAGCTTGTCATGTTCATCCGGAAGGGAAAACAATTTTAGGACTGATTGATGTGGTTGTTTCACTGGAGACTACCGACAGGAAGATGTCCGATTACCGCAAAAACACCATCCTTATGGGGATATTTATCTTTGCCGCAACATTTATATCCCTTGTATTTTTTATTTGGCGTTTTATTAAGCATCCCATCAGAAAATTAATGGTAGGCGTGCGAGATTTTACGGCCAATGGACAGCTTGTAAAAGTAGATGTTCCCCAGGAGGACGAAATAGGGGAACTGGCTGCGGCATTTAATAAAATGATGCAGGAAATTGTTACAAAGCAGGTGCAATTGGATGAGCAGAAGAACGAGTATCAAAGGCTGTTTGAGAATGTGCCTTGCATTATAACTGTACAGGATAAAAATTTCCGGATGCTTAAGTACAACGACGAATTTGTAAAGCGGTTTAATCCAGCGCCCGGTGATTTTTGTTTTCATGCGTACAAGGGCTTGAATGAAAGGTGTGAAAACTGTCTTGTGGAAAAGGCTTTTGAAGACGGAGAATCTCATTCGCATGAGGAGGCAATGCGCCAGAAGAACGGCGAAGAAACATACTGGTATGTGACGGCTTCTCCTATCAGAAACGCAAATGGAGAGATTGTCGCTGTTATGGAGATATCGTTGGATATCACAATGCGCAGACAGCTTGAGGAAAAACTTGAACAGACAAAAAAGAAGTATCTTGAGATATTCAACAATATCCCAGACTCCCTTTTTGTAGTGGACATGGACACATTCGAGGTGCTTGAATGCAACGAACATGTGAAGGCGACCTATGGCTACTCCAAATGGAATCTTATAGGCCGTTCTTTTTTAGATATGTTTCTTCCTGAAGATAAAGAATATGCAGCTTCCAGGCTGAGGGCGCTAAGCAGCATCGATCAGGTAGGACATGTCACTAAAGAGGGTAAAACCATATTCGTTGCTATTCGTGTCTCTCCCTCAGATTATCCGGGCAGAAGGGTATTTCTGGTGGCGACCAGGGACATTACAAAAATGCTTGAGGCTGAGCAGCAATTGATGCAGGCTGCCAAGATGGCCACGTTAGGCCAGATGTCGACCGGTGTTGCCCATGAGTTGAATCAGCCGCTTTCAGTCTTGCGCACTATCAGCAGTTTTTTCATGCGTAAGCTTAAACGGAGCGAGCCGATAGATCATGAGACATTTTCTTCCATGGTCGAGGGGGTAAACCGCCACGTTGAGCGCGCTGCAAAGATTATAGACCACATGAGGGAGTTTGGCCGAAGGTCTGATTTGCAAATCGAGAGGGTACAGATAAACGACGTGCTCAAGAGATCATGTGAGATGTTCATACAACAACTAAACCTCAGAAACATTAATGTGGAGTGGGAACTTGAAGATGGATTGCCTGTTATCATGAACGACGCAGGGAGGATCGAGCAAGTTTTTGTGAATCTTATAATCAATGCCAGGGACGCTATAGAAGAGAAATGGCAAGGCAGGTTATCACGGGAGTTATCAGGCAAGATTATTCTAAAGACTTATTCTAAGGCGAATAAGATAGTAATAGAAGTAAGCGATACAGGCACAGGGTTTTCTAAAGATGTGGAAGAAAAGCTGTTTGAGCCATTTTTCACTACAAAAAAAGTGGGAAAAGGGACAGGCCTTGGCCTTTCCATAAGTTATCGTATTATCCAGGATTATCGTGGGACCATACATGCGATTAATAACGAGTATGGCGGGGCTACATTTATTATAGAGTTTCCTGTTATGGAAGCGTCAGATAAGGATTGACCTTGACATAATAAAAATACTTTATTATCCAAGACATCCAATTGATTAAAATTTTTTTCTTAAAAAAGGAGATCTTTTTGTGCAGATGAGAAGATTGCTGTGGGGATTTGTCATTGTGCTATGCTGCTGGTGCGTTGAGGCAGAGGCGTCAGATGAGCATATGGGGGTATTGGAAAATGATGGCGAGCGTCGGGCGGATATTGTTGAGATAGATACTCTTGCAAGTTTTGGCGCCCTTGAATTGCCTGCTGTTACTTTTTACCACGATAAGCATACCGAGGCATTAAAGAAAAAGGGGAAGGACTGCAAGGAGTGCCATCTGGTTGATGAAGAAAAAAAACAGATGTCGCTTAAGTTTAAGCGTGTAAATGATGCGAACGCTGAAGAAGCGCAGAATATATATCATGCCAATTGTATTGGCTGTCATGAGAAAATGAAAAGAGAGGACAAGACTGGTCCTTTGGATGGCGCGTGTCGCGTCTGCCACAATGCCAAGGTAAAGGTCATATCTTCATGGCAGTCTATTGGTTTTGATAAGGCGCTACATTATCGGCATGCTGATTCAAAAGAGATTGTGGCAGCGGCTAATGAAAAGGATAATTGCGGGCGTTGTCATCATGAGT
The DNA here is from genome assembly GCA_043805295.1 of Pseudomonadota bacterium. GTDB lineage: Bacteria > Desulfobacterota > Desulfobacteria > Desulfobacterales. The sequence goes on along the minus strand of JAZDIE010000292.1, from coordinate 788 downwards.
ATGACAAAGAGGCGAAAAGACTTTTTTATGCAAAGGGTAAAGAAGGGACATGCCGTTACTGCCATCTCGACAGGCCAAAGGAAGATGTAAAATCAATGTCCCAGGCATCACACATCCAGTGCATATCGTGCCATCAGGAACTGGTAGCCAAGGGGAAGAAGGATGTCGGCCCTGTACAATGTAGCGGCTGTCATGGGCCTGATGAACAGAATGCTGTTGCCCATAAAAACGAAAAACTTGTTACAGACAAAAAAGTACTGCCGCGCATTAAGCGGGAGCAGCCAGACACGGTTTTAATTACCTTGGCTATTGCGGAAGCCCAGGAAGGAGATGCCTCGCCTAAAACTGATGAAACAATTTTGACCATGTCTCCGGTTGCTTTTGATCATAAGTCGCATGAACAATACAATTCCACCTGTCGGGTCTGTCACCATGCTGCTATGGAGTCATGCAGTAAGAAGTGCCATACCTTAAAAGGTTCTGAAGACGGTAAATATGTTCAGCTTGAACAAGCTATGCATAATGCAAAAAGTGAAAAAAGTTGCGTTGGCTGTCATACGGCAAGGCAGGGAGAAAAGAATTGCCGTGGTTGCCACGGTCTTATAAAAAGCGATAGTATAAGCAAGATCACTTGTTCAGCATGTCATCTGAAAGAGGCGTTTTCTGCTGTGCAAGAGGGGGGGCAGGCAGCAAACAAAATCATTGTTATGCCCAAAGAGCAGAGAGCGGATATTTCCAGGAAATTGCTTGAAGCAAGGCAGCCGGTTCGTGAAATCTATAATACAGAG
>JAZDIE010000291.1:0-7675 GCA_043805295.1 Pseudomonadota bacterium | reverse complement strand
CATATAATTTCTAACAACGACTTTTTCCTTCGCGTTGCATGGAAGGTTTAACCTTCCATACAACGCCACTCTCTTCTTAATCTACTATTTTAAAATGAGGCGTTCTATTACAGAGGCAAGCTCTTCATCTTTAAATGGCTTGTTTAAGATAGCGTCTACCCCCATGCCTAAGGCTACTTCAATTTCTTGAAAGTCATCCTGTGTTGTAATCATTATTATAGGCAATTGGTCTGCAGGGTAATGCAACCTTATCTGCCTGGTCAATTCCAGGCCGTTCATGTCAGGCATGTTCAAGTCTGTTAAAAGTATATCCGGCTTTGCCTTTTTTATAACCTTCAAGGCTTCAGAAGGCTTTTCAAAACATATAGAGTCATACTGCAATTTATTTAGTGCTTTCATGTAAATATTTATCATCAACCTTGAGTCGTCAACCGCATATACTTTCAGCCTCTTCTTTTTTACATCCTTTTTTCCTATAGCTTTAATCTTTTCAGCTATTTCCGACATGCCCAGTTCCTGTATTTTCAATAAAAAATGATCCCTTATCCCGGGGTGGACGTTTTCAATTAAATACTTGACAGCCAAATCCTGAAACGGTTGTGAGGTAATAAGATGCTCAAACACATTGTCTGCCTGCGCATCAATGAATGTGGCTACAATGTCCGCTCCCTCCTGATCTCCTGACTCAATCATATTATTGATTCCGCTCAGCAATGCATCAGACAGGTTTTTGTCAATGGCCCTTGCCGCAGCCACGCGTACATGGCTCACAGAATCGCTTAGCCCTTTGGCAAGACTTATAGCTGACTTTGAGGACGGAAGTAATCCAAGCGCCTCATAAGCGGCAAACCTGACATTTGCGTTTTCCGGTTGTTCGTTTACAAGACGCCTAATAGGGGCTACTGCGCTTTGGTCTCCTATCCGGCCCAGGGTGTTAAGCGAGTGAACCAATAAGTTTGGATCTTTGTCTTTAAGGTTTTCTATCAATATGGGAACAGCCTTAGCGCCTATCATTACGAGATAATCCTTTGCCTTGTTTCTAAGATCTGGAAAACGTGACATGAGAATATCATTAAGTTTTTCCAAGGCGCGTTGATCCTGAATCACAGCAAGGGCGTCGAATATCATGCTGTCAGTTTTGCCGTCTTTTCCCAATGCTTCAGACAAACGGCTAATCACAGTTGGCCCTCCTATTTTAGATAAGGCTAAAATAGCGACTTCTCTAAGATCATTGTCATCAGCATAGAGAAACTCAGAAAGGGCATTGACAGGTGCCGGCGCACCTATCCTGCCTAAGGCATCTATTGCTTCAACCAAAATTATCTTGTCCTTTGATTCTGCAACTACGCTTAAGAGGATTGGGACAGAATCGTCCATCTGAAGTACGCCTGTTATTCTAATAAGGTATTTATTATCGTCTTTAGCTAACCATTCAAGCATGTGATGGGGACTAGCAACAGACCTGTCAAGTAAAAGGCTAAAAATCTTATCTTTCGATTCTTTACTTGAAAAATCGCGTTTTGCAAGAAACGCGAGAAGCGGAAATGCAAGGTCATCATTTATCTTATTAAATTCATAAAATATTTCTTTTTTGATATCTGCATCACAATCATCAAGGTATTGCAGAACGGCTTTTGCTTTAATTAAATCGGCCTTGGCAAACGATTGTTTGAGTTCAATAATCAACTCTTTTTGTTGTTCTTTTTGCATTTCAGAAGTACCTCAATCTAAGATTTATTGTGCCTGCTCTTGGGCATGAGGGTTAGTGCTGTATTTGATAAAATACCGACCGCAAGTAACGTTTTGATTCAAACCTTGAACAAACGCCGGTCAGAAATTCAGATGCGCCTATTATTAGATAACCGTCAGGAGCCATAATATTTGCTATCTTGTCAAAAAGCCTGGCACGATCAGCAGGCGCAAAATATATGGAAACATTTCTACAAAGGACAATATCAAATAGTTCCGGTCCAAATGGTTCCAAAAGATTTATTTTTTTAAACAAGGCCATGCCTCTTATTTCATCTTTTATTTTCCATCCAGATTTGTTAGGTACAAAGTACTTTTTTAGATATTCTTCTGATAGTCCGCGTTCTATCTGCAACCTACTGTATTGTCCGTAACTTGCCTCTGTAATTGCAGCATTTGATATATCCGTTCCCAAAAGCCTAATATTGTATCTACTCATATCTGGAAGTAGCTCTTTTAATACAATGGCAATACTGTATACTTCCTGTCCGGTAGAACAGGCAACGCTCCAGATACGAATAGGCACTTTGCTGTTAGATGAGGCGTATCTGGGTGACCTCTTATCAATTAAATCAGGTATTATCTTGTGTTGCAGCAACTCAAAAGGTGCCTTATCACGAAAAAAGAGTGTTTCGTTGGTTGTAATTGCATCAATCACCTTCCGTTGAAGAGCTTTTGATGTATCCTCCTTCTTTATTTTATCGAAAAATTCTGTAAACGAAGAACAGCCCAGTTCTTCTGCCAAAGGGCCGAGCCGCGTTTCAACCAAATAGGCCTTGCTTTCTCCAAGCATAATTCCTGATATGCTTGCTATGTATTTTGAAATTATACTTATTTCATTCGGATTGATCTTCATCTGTTTCTTCGAACTTTGTACGATCGTTTATTTGCCCCCATCTTACCGTACTGCATATTGCCGCTGCTATTCTTTCAAGAGGCACTACTATATCCACGATACCCGCCGAGATAGCTTCTTTGGGCATACCATATACAACACAGGTTTCCGCATTTTGGGCTATCACAAAGGCGCCTTTTCTTTTCATTAGCTTAAGCCCCAAGGTGCCGTCAGATCCCATACCTGTCATGATCACCCCTGTAGCCGACTCTCCATAATGAAGGGCTATTGATCTAAACAGATAATCAGCCGAAGGTTTGCAGCTATTCTCAGGCATGTCGTTTGTAATTCTAATAATTTTGTTCTTGCCGTCTGCGTCTGTGTCAACCTTCATCTGCTTTCCTCCCGGGGCAAGAAGCACCACATTCGGCATTACAGGCTGCCCATCTATTGCCTCAGTCACTTCTATTGCGCATTTTGCGGATAGGTTCACAGCCAAGTTCTGCGTGAACATAGGCGGCATGTGTTGTACGACTAATATAGGGACTCCAATATCCCGTGGTATCTTTGACAGCACTTTTGCCAAAGCATTGGGTCCACCTGTAGAAACCCCAATAGCCACTATCTTTGACTTTGTTATTGTAGCTAAACTAGCTTTTTGCTTTTTGGAGAGAGAAATCTGGCTGGCTAAATCCTGACTGCCTGCTGTATCGATACATGTTGCTGAGGAAGCCTTTCTGGCAATAATCTTTTTTAACGCCTTATGATTTGCGAACGCCCTGAGCTTTGGCACAAGAAGCCCTTTGACAGACTCTAAATTATCCCTTATTGAATTGGCTTCAGGTTTTAATACAAAGTCAAAAGCCCCCAGCTCCAGAGCCTTTAAGGTATTCTCTCCGCCTCTGCTCGTATTAGCGCTCAGTATAATGGCCCCAACATCTGGCGCTTCTTTTCTCATTATTTCCAATAGTTGAAGACCACCCATAACCGGCATTTCAATATCAAGTGTCAATACGTCCGGCTTTATCTGGGCTATTTTCGCAAGCGCTATCTTTCCATTTGGAGCAGTGCCAGCCACTTCAAAACCAGGGACCTTTTCCAGTATGTCACAAACCAATTTCCGATAGAGAACATCGTCGTCAACAACCAGTATTCTCAGGCATTTTTCATTCTGCATGGCGGCTCAATACCTTAATCGGTTATGCTATTATTGGCTTTGAACAACGAAAAGAGATCAAGCGGATACAATTATGGGAGACAGAATAGAGATTGGCAACAAACATGCGGACTGGAAACGCCCTACTTTTTTAGCACTTCTTCAAGATTTAATACAGCTATAAGACTCTTGTCCGTCTTGAAAATCCCCTCAAAGAATCGTCCTTGAACGCCTCCAATATTGGCCGGAGGAGGAGATATTTGATCATGATTTGCCAATACTATATCGTCTATACGATCTACCAAAAGGCCGACGTCTTCGTTTTCCGCGCTTACGATAATATTACGGCTCTTCTTAGATATTTGAGCAAATGAAAGCCCTATTTTTTTCCCAAGGTCAAGCACGGTTACTATTCGCCCTCTTAAATTTATGACTCCCAGCACGTACTTGGGGGACTGAGGCACGAGAGTCATTTCCACTTGTTTGTTTATTTCCTTAACTTTTAAAATATCCAGACCATAGAGCGCGTCGCCAACGCTAAAGGTAGCCAACTCTATGGTCTGGTTGTATGAGCTTGTATATGCCGTCATAAAGCCGTCCCTGGTTAGAAATTGCAGATTATGTCTCTGTTACGTCTTTTACCTTAAACGCCCCAACCATTTGTGTTAACTGTTTTGCAAGCTCGTTCAATTTCTGAGCGCTTGAATGAATATGAGATGCGTTTGACGAAAACTCGGAAACAGAAAGGCTTGCCTCTGCAATATCGCGAGCTATGCTCTGAGATACCTCTGAACTCTCAGCAACATTCCTTGTGGCATCCTGAATTCCTTGTGAAGTCTGGACGACGTTATTGACAATTTCTTTTGTCGTAACAGATTGTTCCTCAACTGCTGTCGCAATTGTTGATACTATCTCATTAACCTTGTTAATGACTGTTGACACCTGTTCAATTTGAGTGACTGTGCTTGATGTTGAACTCTGAATCCCTTCGATTTTGCTTTTTATCTCTTGAGTGGCGCTTGCTGTTTGTCTGGCCAACTCTTTAATCTCATTTGCTACCACTGCAAAACCTTTTCCCGCTTCTCCAGCTCGTGCAGCCTCGATAGTGGCATTCAAGGCCAAAAGATTGGTTTGTTCAGATATTTCAGTAATGGTTTCTGTAACTTTGCCTATTTCCTGCGCTGCTCTGCCCAACTCATTTATCTTGTCTGATGCGCCCTTAGCCTGGGAAACAGCGCCGCTGGTAATCACTGCCGCCTTTTCGGTATTCATAGCTATTTCGTTTATGGTTGAGCTCATTTGTTCTGCCGCTGTTGCCGCAATGCTTATGTTAGTGGAAGCCTCCTCCATGCTTGCGGCGACAGATGTCATATTGCTGCTCATCATTTTAGCTGCTTCAGCAACAGATTCTGTTTTCTTGGAACTCTGCCCTGCGCCTTCCATCATTTTTTCGGAAATATTAGATAATTCCACAGATGAATGTGACAAGGTCGCACTTCCCAAATGAATTTTCTGAAACATATGGCCAAGGGTGGAGACCACTGTGTTTAAGGCCGCAGCCAATATCCCAATTTCATCTTTTTGTGATATGTCAAGCGTTTGAGTAAAATCCCCGCTTGACATCATTTTTGCAAACTCAACCCCTTTTAACACGGGCGATGTCACAGAAAGACTAATTACAAACCCGATTATTATTATTATAACAGCGCCAATCCCGGCAACTCCAAGCAACGTCCACAGGATTTTTTTCACAGCCAACAGGATATCTTTTTCCGGCACAAGAACAGCTAGACGTAAAACAGATTCTTTTTTGACTTCAGTATTATCTCCACCAATCTGAATGGGAAAGGAAGCGATATATTCAACTCCTTGTGGCAATTTTGCCTGTTCAATTTTATCTTGTCCTGATGTCTTGAGGATTGAAGATTCATCCGGCAGAATACTACCCACCTTGTCTTCCTCTGAGTATCCAGCAGCCGCACCAGAAGAAATGTCCATAATCATGACCCTGGAATTATGGAACCTGTTTTCTTTCATTTCAGATGCAATCTCTAAAATCCTTTTTTGTACCTCAGACCAGTCCAGGTAAGCCAAAAAGTACCCATTTGGATTTCCTTTAGAATCATGTGCCTTGAAGGCAAACAAAACCGTAAATGGATAGTTTTGTCCGAGCTTCGTAGGGATATCGCTTTTCACCAATAAAACACACCGTTTGGACATGCTCGCAAGCAACTGAATATCCGGCAGTACTTGTCCTTTAAAACTTGCGGCATTCTCATCGCTGGTCTTATGGCCTAATGCGAACTCCAGAATTTTTCCTGTTGTGTCTGTCAAGGCAAACAAGGCAAATCCGTTTTGTTTTGTAAGCAACGACATGAAGTTTTTCTGCAACTCTTCTGTTGTCTGAAACTCGATTGACATGCCAAACAGGTCTTCTTTGGTCCAATCAGCAAATATAGACTCGCTAGTTTTGAAAAATGCGTTGATCTCGTTTGCACCCTTGCTGCTTATGACTTTAGTAAGCCCCTTGCTTGTTTCAATGGCAGAGTTCCGGTCAAAAACATATATAATCCCTATTATTGCTATCATAGGAACAAGAGACATCAAAAGACCAGACATTATCTTGAACCTAAGACTGCGGGATAAGAAAAGTTGTAGGCACTTCATGTCGTTTCCTCCTCATTTCAAACCATCACATGGACAGGCACAAAAAATATCTTATATGGCTATTCCAAGGACGTGGGTTTCCCCGCTGCCTTGCGAATCTCATTCCATTCATCTCTCGTGCGCACAGCTTCCGTGCCTGGTGTGGCGCTAATGATTTCAAAATAATCTAGTTTTAACTTGTCTTTCAAAACCTCTGCCTCAGGTTTACACTTTACCGCATAAACTGTTTGAACTGACTGGTGATCAAAGTCACGCCAAATCTGTTTGTCTTTCAAAAGCTGATATTCATGCCCTTCAAGCGCTTTGATCACCTCAGATGTATCAAATGTACCGGCCCTTTCAACTGCCCCTTTGTACTCGTATAGGATTGTGTAGGCTGAAGCGCCCGATGTGCAAGGATATCTGTTATACTTTGCTGAAAATTTTTCAACATACTCCTTGCCTTTTGGGTAGTCATACTTGTATGGGACTTCCCAACACCATGGCAATGCACCGATAACTCCTTCCATTACCTTTGCGCCACCCCCTTCCGCCATGCCTTGAGTAAGATTAGGCACCACGATTTGCATTTTAGACTTTAATCCCATGGTTGTGGCCTGTCTTATGGCGGTTGTCATGTCATCGCCAAATAAGACCAAGACCAATACATCCGGTTTCATCATTGTTGCAAACGATATTGCCTTTTTGAAGTCTTCTTCTGTCGCGCCTGGAAATGGAGTAGTAATCCCTTTATGTTGGGTTGTGTCTTGAGTATCAGTAAGCTTCCTGACAGAAGCCTCTGTGGTATGCCCCCAGGTATAATCAGCAGTAATGTACAGGTATTTTTTCCCGGCAAAATTACTCTTCAAATACGATGCAATAGCTTTTGCGCCCATCCAGGAATCATAGCACTCCCTGAATACGTGACGTTTGCCTTCCTCCCCTGTTGTTTCCGTAGAATAGGTAAGAGTTCCGAAAAAAAGGATGTTTTTGGCCGAGCACACCTTCCCCGCCGCTATTGCAACAGCGCTGGACGACCCGCCAAACACCATTTTGACCCCTTCTTTATCAATTAACTCTGTGACATTCGCAGTAGATATGTCTGCTTTAGACTGTGAATCACGGATCATAAGTTGAACCTGACTCCCCAAAATTCCGCCTGCTGAATTGATTTCTTCCACCGCAAGCTCTGCGGCCTGTAATTGATCAAGCCCTTGGACTTTGTATGGCCCTGTCTTTGGATAGTTCAGGCCAATTTTTACTGGAACTTTTGCCACATCAACTGCTGG
>JAZDIE010000290.1:0-8732 GCA_043805295.1 Pseudomonadota bacterium | reverse complement strand
TCGTAGGTTGGGTTGATCCCGTCCAATATTTGTTGGGTTTCGTACCTCAACCCAACCTACGAAAGACAATGACTTATGAATGAAATTGCAGCAAGGGCGAAACCCAACAAAAGGTTCATCCGCGTTTTCGTTCAGACACTAGATAGATAGATAGATATCTACCCCCCCCGCTTCATATGGGGCCACTGAAAAAATATTGCGGTTTTTATAAAATTTTTTAATAGGCCACAGGGGATGTAATCATTCAGGGTTATCATTCCGAATGTGACCCTAACTTTTAAAAAATGATGCCTTGACATCACTTCTCATGATGCTATAGATGACATCTATGAGAACAACCCTTATCATAGACGATGATGTTATGGACAAAGCAAAAGACATTGCGGCAAAGCTCCGTGCGCCCTTCCGGCGTGTGGTTAATGAGGCATTGCGTACCGGATTGCAGATAGTTGAAAATACCCCACCGCAAACTCGATCCTATCACACCCGCCCCCACAAGATGGGGCTGAAAGCAGGAAGGAATCTGGACAACATCGAGGCACTCCTGTCTCAGATCGAGGGGGAAGGTCATTCATAGCGCAATGCCTCTATAGGATCAAGGCGCGAGGCCTTCCATGCAGGATAAAAACCAAAGATAATGCCAACGCTGGCTGATACAAGCACAGCTACAACTATGGCGGTCAAGGATGTCTCTACCGGCCATTTTAAAAAAATCTTCACAAGGCGGGAACCGCCATGTCCAAGGGTTATCCCCACTACTCCTCCTGCAATGCAGAGCACAATAGCCTCCACCACAAATTGCCTGAGTATGTCTCTCCCCCTTGCTCCAACTGCCATGCGCAGGCCGATCTCGCGGGTTCTTTCAGTCACAGACACCAGCATAATATTCATTATGCCCACACCGCCCACCACTAAAGATATCATGGCTACGCAAAGCAAAAGGTTGGTCATCAAGGTTGTTGTGGAAGAAAGCGTCTTAGTCAACTCAGTTATATCGCGTATATTGAAATCATCAGACTCCTCTGGCCGGAGACGATGGCGTTCCCGCAACAACTCTGTAATTTGGAGAATAGCAGCAGGGATTTCCTCCGCACTCTGCGCCGCAATCTGAATCTGATCGATATTGGCAAGACGCACTGGCATAGGATGGTTTGCGGCCTGAACATCAGATTGTTGTGGGTAAAGACTGGGCTGGCCACCTGGGTAGAGATTGCTCAGCGTATTAACGCTGCTTCCGCTTCCGGCTGCGCTCTGGTTGGAATTAGAAAGCGCAGAACCTGTTATTCGATACTTGATGGTAGTCCATGGGACTATCAGGACATCGTCCTGATCCATTCCCATCATGTTAGCGCCTTTGCTTTCAAGTACTCCCACAACCCGCAGCGAGACGTTTTTAACTCTAATCTCCTTGCCGATAGGAGACACGCCTTGAAATAGCTCCCTAACCAACGTCTGCCCCAACAAGCAGACTTTATTGGTATTGAGCACGTCACGATCAGTAAAAGGCTCCCCTTCAGCCAGACTGTTCCAATCCTGAATATCCAGAAACATTGGAGTAGTGCCATATATAAAGGCAGGAACCCAGTTCAGGCTTCCGTAAACCGCCTGCGCCCTGGCGCGCACAATAGGCGCTGCGCTTCGAACAGAAGGACATTCGCGGAAGATAGCCTCACAGTCTTCTGGCGTAAGCGTCGCATTACTCTCGGATCCAAAACTTACCCCTCCGCTTGAAGCCGCGCCTGCTCTTATCATAAGAACATTGGCACCCATGCTGGCTATGCTCTTTTGTATCTCCGCAGAAGAACCTGAGCCTATCTCCATCATAATAATAACCGAAGCCACTCCTATCACAATGCCAAGGATAGTCAGCAGAGCGCGCATAGGATTACGAAGCAGGGTCTTAATCGACCTTTGAACTATACGGTATAATCTCATATTTAACTACTCAGGGGGATAGGCTGAAGGCTGAAGACCGAAGGCTAACACATAACCTTCAGTCTTCAGCCTATCCGCCTTCAGCCTATATAATCATGCCATCATGCATGTGAATTATTCTACCAGCGTTCTGTGCCACATTTATATCATGAGTGACTAGTATTATGGTAATGCCGTGTTCCTGATTAAGCTGGCGGAACATGCGAAGAACCTCCTCGCTGGTAGATGAATCCAAATTGCCAGTAGGTTCGTCGGCCAAAAGCAGCGAAGGAGAGTTAATCAACGCTCTGGCAATCGCCACCCTCTGCTGCTGTCCTCCGGAAAGCTGAGACGGCTCGTGATAAAGCCGATCGCTCAGGCCAACCTTAGTCAGCATCTCCTCTGCCCTATGCCAGGCCTCACGTTCGGAGAGATGGTCTGACGTGTATGAAAGAGGCATTGCCACGTTCTCCAAAGCGCTTGTGCGGGGGAGAAGACTAAAGTTCTGAAAAACAAAACCAATCCTCTTATTTCGTAAAAGCGCGCGCTGATCAGCGGATAGCCGCGATATTTCTTCCCCTTCAAGCTGATATTCTCCAGAGGTCGGCCTGTCCAGGCATCCCAGGATGTTCATAAGCGTGCTCTTCCCTGATCCTGACGCGCCTGTCAGGGCAAGTTGCTCCCCCTTGGCTATAACCAAAGAGACCCCTTTAAGCACAGGAACAACGATCTCGCCCATCCGGTATGTTTTAAAAATGTTGCGCATTTCAATAAGTTGCACGTTGCACCAAGCCTAAAATCTACCGAGACGATCCGCCCTTGTTTCTTCCTGGAAATTTCGGCGCAAATGGATTATTCGCATCCGACCCTGACATACCCTTTTGCTGAGTCCCTGTAACTATAGTCATCCCTTCGGCAAGCCCCTCCCCCTCCACGGAAGTCATAGCGCCGTTGCTCAAGCCAACGCGCACAAGGATAGGCCGCACGTATTTTCCATCAAGAATCCAGATTTTACCGCTCTTACCCCTTTCCTCCTTGATAAAATCCTTGCGAAATTGAAGGGCAATCTGTTCAGCCGCAGGCATCCATCGCAGCGCCGCATTTGGGACCAGCATAACGCCCGGCAGGCGCTCCAGCTCAAACTGCACGTTTGCGGTCAGGTACGGCAAAAGGCGTTTATCTCTGTTGTCTGTGACAATCTCAACTGTATAGGTGACCACATTCTGCGTCATAGAGGCGTTCAGCCTCACCTTTCCCACCTTACCGCGAAAGGTCTCGCCTGGAAACGCGTCCACCGTAAAGCTCACTGGTTGACCAGCGTGAATCTTCCCTATATCAGCCTCGTTGACCGCCACCCAAACCTGTATCCGGCTAAGATCCTTTGCGATCAAAAAGAGACTAGGCGCGTTCAGGCTGGCCACCACTGTTTGCCCTATATTGACCCTGCGGTCTATGATTATCCCTTTAACAGGAGATTTGATGACGCAGTAGCCAAGGTTCCGCTTTGCCCGCATGAGGGCCGCCTCGGCATGTACAACGCCTGACTTGGCTTGCAGTATCGCCGCCTCAGCCACTGAGACATTAGCCTTGGAGGTCTCATAGGCAGCCTGATAGGAGTCATAGCTTGCTTGCGACAACGCCGCAGAATGTCCAATCTTTTGCGCCCGTTGCCAGTCGCGTTCAGCCTGGCGAAGTTTTGCCTTTATCTGTTCAAGATCAGCCTCTGCCCGCTGCACGCCCGCCTCAGCAGATTGTTTATCTGCCTCTGCCTGGGCTGCCTCAGTCAAATAAACCGAATCATCTATTCGGGAAAGTATTGTCCCTTTTTCAATAACCGATCCGTAATCCACTGGCTTGCCGTCGATATCCTTTCCAAACGACAATATCTGCCCCGCCACCTGCGCCCCAACGTCAATCACTTCCTCCGGCTCAACAGTGCCAGTGGCGCTTATGGAAATCAACAGATCTTCACGAGTCACCTGGGCTGTCTTATATAAATCAGCCTCTCCATTATTATTCCTAAAATTCCAGACTAACGCGCCAATTATCCCCAGTACAATCAAGACGGGAATGGCTGCTTTTGTAAATCGTTTCATAGTGAACCTCTTCCCCCTAACCCTCTCCCACGAGGGGAGAAGGAATTAACTGTATGATATCATTATGTCTCCTCCTCAACCGGCAGGGGCACGGCATGCCGTGCCCCTGCTAAATTAGTCCTGCGGCCATTTCTGGAATCCAGCATTGCCGACCGTCAGTCAGTTCAATATACAACCAAGCCATTCGAGATTCAACAAGCTTGAAGTCTGTTCCGGCATGAAGCGGCTCGGTAAAACTTGGTTCATAGGTTACGCTGTCTCCCTTTCGGGCAAACACTTCTTTGGCCAAGATTACACCAGTATGGGTGCGGGACTCCTTTAAGACCTCAATACCGGTTGACCCTGCAAAAAGCAATACAAATAGGGCGCTGATAATGATTCCATATCGAATCCACGCCTTTTTAAAAAACAGCGCGGTAATAGCCCATACCCAGACAAGGTCAAAAAAGAAAAGAAAAAGCATAAACCTTGTTTTAAGACTCAGATCATAATGCCAAAAAAATATGGTTTTATATACTCTTGTTTTGATTTTGTCTTTAACCTGATCAACGCGCCGGTTTTTTGCATAGTTCAGGTTATGGACAAGGTTTATGTTGTTCGGGATGTAGCGTTCCGCCTTCCGGTAATTGAGAATCGCCCGGCCAAGATCACCCATTCTAAAATATGCGTTTCCGATATTATAGAAGAGCTTCCCGTTTTCTATTCCCCCCTCACGTATGATCCGCTCAAAATATAGGACAGCTTTTCCATAAAGTTCTTTTGCACGTCCAGGCTTACTTGCAACCAGATCATTAGCCTCCCTGAAATAAGCACTACCCTTGCCGTAGAGGTCTGAAACTTCAGATTCTGTAATAGGGCTGCTTGTCGCCCATGCCTTGCCGCAAATTATGAGTATTATAAAAATCGAACAAACTAATAATCGCATGGCTTTTACCTATTTTGCCTCAATCTCTTTGATCGTTGCCAGAGATGTTTTGACAAGTTCCTGAAACGACATCTCCGTCCCTGCTTCTCCGCCATAACGCCCTTGTTCGCAGACGTTAAACAGGGTGGTTATGCCTTTGCAAACCCTTTGTTCATAAACGCCTTTTTCCTTTAATATGCCTTCCACATCCTTTAGCGTAAGCGCAGCCCCGTTAAAGTTCCATTTATTGCCTATGTATGTTCTCACTGCGTCAAGTAGTTGGGCGTATGCGTTGGCATCAGGATGCCCTGAACCGCCAAATCTGTCGATCTCTTTTTTAAATATTGAAAACGCCTTTTTTGATTTAAAGGCATCAGGATTGGCGTGTCTTGCCCTATATATACTCACAGATATATATAAAATCAGCCAGCCAAGGAATGGCAGCAAACCTGCTAATATCCACTCTGGAGACCTAAAGACATTTGCTATGGAAAATTTTTGGTCTTCCATGACATCCGGCCCCTCATAGTTATACTCAATACCCTGCGCCCATCCCTCAAGTTCGTTTTTCAGAGCAGGCTGTTGAGCATCTTTTCCTTCCGCGTCCTCTGCGGTGACTATACGGGTAGGTTTTACTGTAATGGGTATCGGTTTACTCTCTGAAATAGCGTATTTTTTTTGATCCGGGTCAAAATAATAAAACCGTATAGGCGGAATCTCTTTTACTGAGTCGCTTTTTGCGCGCAACGTCTGGGTAAAAACCTTTTTTCCCCCTTTGATCTCTCCTGCCGCCATCTCTTTAGGGATAGTGAACAATGCTGAAAGTTCCGGATCGTCTTTAAGTGAAGGCAGCTCTATATTGTTCAAATACTCAGGCCCGGAGATAGATATGGTAAGGGTTATAGGATCGCCTACGTTTATTTCAACAGGGTTTGCTGATGCTTCTATCTGATAATTCCCTACAAGCCCGCTAAATTTCTCGGGTTGGCTATCAGAAGGAAGAGGAAGCACCGTAAGCGTTGCAGATTCCGAATAGGCCACGAAATTTTTAAAGACCTTGTTTTTGCCAAAACCAAAAAAACTGTCATCAAAGAAATCATCAAACGGGCTTCCCCTCCTCTCTTTTTTGGAGTAACCTATAAACGCCTTACAGGCTACAGTTGCATCAGGGATATGAAACGTTCCATCCTCTTTGGCAAAGAGCGCCTTTGTAAACGAAAGCGTAGTGTAATCTCTCCCCTGATATTGGCCTAATTCTTTTTTTGCAATCACCTGATCCTGACCCATGGTTAGCGTAAAATATTGAGAGGTTGCGTTCTGGTCAGGAGGAGGGTTTACGAATTCAAACCCTTCCATGTTGAGTATGGGAAGATTAAAAGAAAACTGCTCTACTTCTTTTCCCACATACCAGATGACTTTCATGATAACAGGTTCGTTTACATAAAACTCTTTCTTGGAAAACTCTACGGTCAAGTGGAAATCTTCGGTTGTTTCCGGCTGGTCAACTATTATTGTAATCGGCTGGGTCTGTAATGTCTGACCGTCTACGGATACAGGGATAGAAGGGATTATCATGCGTCCCTTTTTAAGGGGGGTCAACTGGTATGAGTAGACATATCCTTTTGTTTCGATCCGATCAACCTTGTTATTGATGATGCTAATTGAAGTGCTGCTATTACTTCTTCCTCCAAGGGATTCTACTGAAAAATCCTTGATGACATCAACCAAGGGATTTTCTGATTTGTCAGCGCCGTTTACTGAGATATCCAGCCGGAACGGCTCTCCGAGAGAGACTGTATCCTTTTCAACAATGGCTTGCACCGAAGCCGTGCCGGATGCCTGGGCTTTTGCCAGGATGGAAAACATGGCTATAAATATAATGAACTTATAAAAAGTCGAGGTTCGAGTCACTATTACCAATCCCTCTCCACAGGCTGATACCCCCCTTGAGTTGCAATATCCCGATCTGTCTTGTTGGCTTTTTCTTCTTTTAGTATCTCTTCAGCCTGTTCAAACCCTTTTTCCTGATTAGCTTGTTTATTTTGTTCTTTTCCTTGTTGCTGCTTTTCTCCTTGTTGTTGCCCTTCTTTACCCTGTTCTTGTTTCTGAGTCTCATCCTGTTTATTTTCTGGTTGCGTTTTAGACTCTTGCTTTTCGGCGTTTTTTTCTTCCTCTTTTCCTTTTTCTTCCGGCTTATCTTGAGAGCCAGATTGTTGATGCTGGTCGTTTTCCTTAGGTTTTTGCTCTTGCTTTTGCTTTTGCTCCTGCTCTTTCTTTTTCTCCTCTTCTTCCTGTTTTTTTATCTGATCGAGCAGGTCTTTAATCAGGAGCCGGACAGTCTCAATATTGGTTGCAGCCTCTTGCAGTTCAGGGTTTAAACGCAAGGCTTCTTTATAGTGATGTATCGAGGCCTCGTACTCTTCCAAAGACTTTTTCAGATCGCTGTCTAAATATTTTTTTCCTTGAGCAACGGATGTGTTTCCCATGTTGTATTGCGCGTTAGCCTCAAAAATGGGGTCAGGGGCCTTAAGCGCTGCTGATTCATATGCTGATTTTGCTTTTTCAAGGTCTCCTTTTTGAAAATAGACATTCCCTTTGTTAAAAGCAATTTGAGGAGACTCAGGCATCTCTATGCCTGCCTCATCGTACGCCTTTAGCGCATCATCGTATTTCCCTTGGGCATAGAATGAGTTTCCTCGTTCTGTGAGTGTGCGCGCAGATGAGGCAAAGGAGAGCAGGGGAGACATAGCTAAAATTATAAGGGCAGCGGCGAGTTGTTTCACGTCTTTTTCCTTTTTTCGCTTATCAATGTCTCGGCTGCAAGCAATACAAGGGCGATAAAAAAAAATATCTGGAACTTTTCCTCGTACCTCTTGATGGTTTTTGATTCAAGCTCTCTTTTTTCAGCGCTTGCCACAAGCTTTTGATATATGCTTCCCAGGTCAAATGTGCCTGTGGCGACATTTAAGTACTTTCCGCCTGGCGTGACATTTGCCATCTTTCGCAACGTATCTGCGTCCAGCTTGGTCCAGACCTCTTGCCCTTTATATTGGATAAAGGTCTGTTCTCCTTGTTCGTTGGTTATGGGGATCCGTTGCCCCTGGGTTTCATCCCCAAGTCCGATAGCTATAAGCCTTACCCCTCGATCTCCGGCTTCTTTGGCCGCCTCAGCCGGAAAGGAGTCGTGGTCTTCTCCGTCAGTGATCAATATGATATCCTTGTATTTTTTTATAGAGTCCTTGAAAAGCTCGTCCATTGTTTTGCGGATAGCATCGCCTATAAGTGTTCCGCCCCTTGAAATGCTTTCCACACTGATATCGTCCAGCATAAGACGGAAAAAACCATAATCCAGCGTAAGCGGGCATTTTACGACCGCGGCTCCGGCAAAGGCGACGAGTCCGACCCTGTCTCCTTTAAGCTGGTCGACTAAGTCGCGTATGGAGAGCTTGGCCCGCTCAAGCCGGTTTGGCTTAAGGTCTTGCGCAAGCATGCTTTTTGATACATCCAGCACAAAGGCGATATCGCGTCCTCGTTGCTCAATTTCTTTTGGCATAGGATTCCATGCCGGTCTGGTAAGCCCGATAATTATAAAGAGCGCGCTACATAATACAATAGCCAGTTTCCACCATCCGGCTGATTGGCTGATCGAGATATTGATATATTTAAGTAGATGCACCTCAGCGAATTGCCTTAACGCCTTATCCTTTTTGTAATTACTGTAGACCGCAAGGCCGACAAAAAGAGGGAGCAGCCAGAGAAGATAGAGTATTCCCAGATTTTCAAAATGTATATCGCTCACGGTATTTTCCTGAATATAG
>JAZDIE010000289.1:0-2170 GCA_043805295.1 Pseudomonadota bacterium | reverse complement strand
TGAGGGCAAAAAGAAAACTGGCGAGCCTTATCGAACAGCTGCTGGCTGGATAAGACATATTGTCTGGTGGCTTTACTATTTTAAAAGGTTGGAGGTGATGAAAATGGAAGACAAATTTTACGAACCACAGATGGAGAGATTGAAACCCTATTTTGGCCTTGAAAGTGGGATTGACTCTCCCCAAAAGGCGTATGCCTTCTTGCTTGGGGCACTTTATGGAAAAGTGCTTCAGGTTCAAGGAGCCAAGGGTGTTAATGTAGGGGCAAATGCCCTTACCTGGCTTAAACGGCTGACATTGAAGGGAAGGGATCTGCCTGAATTGTATGTTAAGATTCGGGAGAAACTCTTGGCTTATGAGACTGAAAAGAGCGAAGATGTACGGGAACTTATTGCTGAGATTGGAAATCTTGGTTGGAGGTTAGGAGATAATATTGAGTTGGGTGAGATATCAACTAACTATTACTTGTTGTTGGGACAATCTCTCACCACAACAATTTTACCCAAAAAGGAGGGAAAATAAAATGGACAAGGAAACAAAAGATACTTTATCAAGCAGGCATGAGGTTTTGTTTCTCTACGACATTAAGATGGGCAATCCAAATGGTGATCCAGATGAGAACAGACCTCGGGTTTTGCCGGATGGAACACATTATGTAACCGATGTTCGGCTAAAACGCTTTGCCCGAGACTTTATGAAAAGTCAGGGTAAAGATATTTTAGTTGACAACATTGAGGGTCGGACTACGAACCTAACAGGTAGGGTCGTGCATTACTTAGAGAAAGTGAAGAAGCCGGAAGCAAATGAAAAGGAATTAGTTGACATTCTTCTGGGTGCCTTTATTGATGCAAGGTTATTTGGCAGTTCATTTGCTTTTAAGGCTGAAGAAGTAAAAGGGGAAAGTAAGCGAAAAGCAGATTGGAAACCAGTGCCAAAGACAATGACTGGGGCTGTGCAGCTCAACATGGGAGAGGTTCTTCACAAGGCAGAAGAAGTTGATATCCATGGAACATCTATCTTTGCCAGTGCTCAAGAAAAACCTACAGGGGAAGAAGTTAGAGCAGGAACATTCACCACCTATTTTGGTCTTCGCTATGCCCTCATTGGTTTTTCTGGTATAGCCAATGAACACTCGGCAAGAATTTCAAAGATGTCAGATGAGGATTACGAATATTTACTTAAAGCCATGTGGCATGGGGTAAGGGTCTGTGGAAATACCCGAACTAAAGTAGGCCAGATTCCACATCTGTTGATTGATATCAAATATAATCAGGGTGAAGAGTTTCAGTTTGGACGGCTGCATGATTATGTAAAAATGGTGGCAAGTAATGGTAAAGACGAAAAGAAGTGGGCATCACCTGAAGATTACAAGTTAGACCTGTCGTTGCTGATTAAACGGTTGGGAGAACAAAAGGACAGAATAGAAACAGTGTGTTACGCCAAATCTTCGGATATCCAATTTGCAAAAGATTTGCCATCAGACTGGCAGGATTTGGATGTCGAAAATCTATAGCAATAGAGGAGTAGATAATGGAATTGATAAATTTCCGGCTGAGTGGCCGCTTTGCTCATTTCTTGAGGGCAGAGGCATCAGCCAGTGCATTGAGCTATCCAGTCCCACCAAGAACTGTCATGCTGGGTATTCTGGGTGCTGTTCTTGGTTTGCCAAAGGATAAGCCACAGATTATCCTTGAGCCAGCAAATATTGCGCTTTCTGGGAAACTGCCAAAAACCCACTGGCATAGAGCAAAACTCCGCAAAGATCCACCAGCGCCATTACCTCGCTTTATAAGAAAAACTCAAAAGTTAGACAGGAATACAATCCCAGAAAAGGCAACCCTGATTCTTCAGGAATGGTTATTTGAACCAAGTTACACCGTCTGGGTTTCAATCCCCGAGCCACACCATGCCGATCTGAAAAATAGATTAATCAAGAGAAAGTGGCATTTTAACCCATCTCTTGGGCTTTCTGAAATGATAGCGGATATTGAATATCTTGGCACAAATGAATGTATGTTGCTTCCAAAAGGTACTTACGATGTTCAGTCTGTATTTCAGCAAGGGGTGGGGGTTCTTGAAATGGAAAAGATATTTGAGAAGGAATTAATAATCCATTCTCTCCAAATGCCCCGAACCGTCACGGCTGATAGGGTCTTTTCCCATTCTGTTTAT
>JAZDIE010000288.1:0-10403 GCA_043805295.1 Pseudomonadota bacterium | reverse complement strand
TATGCACTGATGATATTGGGCTACTATTATAGCCCTTGGTCTATCGAAACTCCGTGATCAGTTGGCTATTTCGATCTACTGGCTGCTCAGAAATATTCTGATGCGTCAGCGCTGGAATTCCCCCAGGACTACGTCAAAGTCATCCCTTCTTGAATTGCGCTTTCTCCAAGACGGTGGGTGATTTATAGGTTAATCTTAAGTATTAAATAATTGAAGAGTAAAGCCCTTTCATCTCATCAACATAACGGTAGATGTCAAACATGTGCCGCGGATGCCAGAAGTTGAACGCTAAATCCGTGAACGGTTACAATTTTTTTGCCGAGATGCTTTATATAATCAACTTTACAGACAATATGTATCAGTGGTATTAAAATTGCATTTTTTACAAAAGTGTAACTGAAAGGAGGCGCCAGCAATGAACCGATTTTATTTTTACGCATTATTGACCATAAGTTTTTGTTTGGTATCTCCCAATGTCAAAATAGGGCAGGGATTTTTTTGCTCGGCAATAGCATCAGATTTAGTGGCCGATCCTTCTTTGAAAAAAACTGGCATAGACAAAACAGTTGATCCACATGGCAAACAAGGGTTGTGTCACTATTGCCATGTCGCTATGTCTCCAAAGCAGGGGAGGCCAGAGTTTCGCTTGGGCACAGAGGAGGCGACTTGTCTTAGTTGTCATGAACATAGGGGCGCCACACTCGATGATTACTTGAGGCGAATGGTCCCTAATGTGGAGTTCAAGGAGGAAATGATTAGCTACTTTGTGAAGCATAAGGATTTTTCATGTCATACCTGCCATCAAGTTATGTGTCTAAGAAATTCAGGAAAGAACCTTCAGTTCAGGGATCCCCATGTTCAATTGGACTCGGCAGGAAAGGTTATTGAGTCAGTATGTCTTTTCTGTCATATTGTTGTGCCTGATCATCGGACCAGGGCATCGGGGAATCAGGCCATGAGGTATGATCTTGCCTACGTGTGCTCACTCTGTCATATGATGTCTTCTAAAAAGACCGGTTTAGGTTTTCGCAGCCGTATGACGGAAAAGATGGTGCGCCATAAGGAGTCCTTTGAGCGAACCCACGATGTTTCCCTGCCGCTTGGACCGGATAATACAGTGATTTGTGCGTCGTGTCATAATCCGCATCAGGCCGGAGTAGTGCTTGGGAAAGGTAGCGGGAAACCCCATAAACACGGGCATTCACTCATACTGGAAGATCCTTGGGAGTTGTGCATAGCCTGTCATCAGGGCAAATACTAGACAGGCATTTTTTCCTTGACCGCCACAATAATCATTTGCACCATTTTTTACTTTGACGCAACTCTGGAAGATACGTTGACAGGGATGTATTGATTTGTTATTTTTCATATAAGATACACGATGTATTATCAGAAATGATAATAGCCTTTGAGATAACACCTTAATACAAAAACAAACTACTAGATTAGGAGGCATGTATGATAGATATTCTAAAAAAGACTCTTCTAACCGGAATTGGGCTTGCGGCTATGACAAAAGAAAAAATAGAGCAACTCGCCAAAGAACTAATTCAAAAAGGTAAGCTCTCTGAAAAAGAGGGGAAGGAATTGGTTAATGATCTACTGGCAAAATCTAAAGAAGCAAAAAACGACATGGAAACTACCATAGAAAAGATCATAAAAAAAACTCTGAAAAATCTTAATATCGCCACACGGGAGGATATCGCAAAATTGACTAAAAAAGTCAAACAACTAGACGACAAAATAAACAAAGCGGATATTTAAGATACGGGTTAAAAATCACGACCTTTCATCTGCCTAAGCAGATAGTCTTTGAAAGTCTTAAATTCTCCTTCAGCGAGAAAGCCTTCTTGCTTTAATTTGGTTAGACGTTCCAGCTCTGAAACATAGTCTAATCCTGATTTAGCCTTGCCATTCATATGATATAAATAAGGAACTCCAGAGGGATAAAAGGGAATATTATAATCATTGGAGTTCTCGTTAGCGTTATCGCCACGATTAGCGACTGTTCTTTTTGCCTGTTCTTTGAGAATAACTAGCTGCTTATATACATGGTCTAATTCTTGAATAAGTTTTCTGTTTTCCCTGATAAGACATATCCTGTCTATTGCGTTATTTACCACTATGTGTAATTCATCCAACTTGAACGGCTTACGAATATAATCATAAGCCCCTTGCCGAATAGCCTCAATAGCGCTCTCCAGTGTGGCATATCCTGTAATTATAACAACAATAGTTTCCGGATTAATCTTTTTTGCGTGTTGCAAGACTCCCAAGCCGCCGATCTTGGGCATCATGAGGTCGGTAATAACAAGGTGGAAGTTATTTCCGGCTATGAGATCAGTCGCCTCTGCTCCGTCACTACATACCCAAACAACAACATTCTCCTTTAAGATCTCATCCCGCAACACCTCGGCAAATGATTTGTCATCATCTACGATAAGAATGTTGATCAATTCTTCAGGTCTATCATTCATTCAATCTCAAATTTTCTGATCAAACAGAATCCCTACTATATCTTCCATTTTTGCGGCAAGATTGAGCATCTCTTTTGGTGGCACTTCCCTTATGAGTTCTCCGGTTTCGCTATTGGTTATCTTAACAACTGTTCGCCCTGTCGCTTCATCTAAATTAAAATGTAAATCAACATCATGGACTATTTGCAAGTTTTTACCCAAATCGTCAAGCACAGTCTGGGTAACCTGAACGTCTTGCTTTTGCTCCTCTTCATCATCCACTGCTTGAGTCTCTTGTTGTTGTACAGAAATGGCCGACACAGTCTCTTGCGCCCCCCTTCCTCCCTGCATTTGTCCAAACTGTGGCACCTTTGTAATATTGGCTGATTCTGCAAACACTTAACTCACCCCCTTTTTTAATACAACACCTATCCTGTAATACTAAAAAATTTAGCCCCCCCTTTCTCGCCTGTTTTACCATAACCTGTCATAGCATGCCTGCTCTGTTGAAGATGCAAGATACCTTCTCTTATCAGTTTCATATCTTTTTTTAATATTGATTCACAATGCTCGTCGTAGAGTTTAATCTGTTTGGCAAGTCTTTCAAATTCTTTTATGTATTCTCGTGTTGCTCCATTAAGGTTTTCCTTTTTAAGCGAGTTATCAATTTTTGAGTCAATTCGTTTTATATCTTTAATATACTGGCCGCGTTCCTCCAGGCATGACAAAAACGCCTGCAAATCCCTGGATTCAATATTTTTTTCCAGCTTAACTGTTGCAGCCAGATATTTTTTAAGTATTTCTAGTTTCTTGTCCATTTCTTAAAAGTTTTTTCCCTATTGCGTTACATGCCAACTGCCAGCTCAAAAGAATGCTGTTCCGCCCCATAGGCTAAAGAGCAGCCTGCTTCAACGCGGCCATAAAAAACCTCTGTCCACGCTGACTTCAGCTCATCCAGCATATTGATCACTTCATCATACGCGAATATGTCATTTTTTATATCCCCCCGGGTTATCCGTTTGATCATATAACTGTAAATCATATCCAGATTTTTTGCTATCTCCCCGCCTCTTTCAAAATCAAGCGCCTGTCTTAATTCGCTGATTATAGCCTGAGCCTTTAAAATCAACTCATATTTCTCCTCGAACTCTTTGGAAATAAACTTCTCCTTTGCTAATCTGAGATGTCTTATCGCCCCCTCATAACACATAATAACCAGACGTTTCGGATCTGCAGTAGTAACAGTCACCTCTCGATAAGCATTAAGTCCTTTTCCGTACATAATTATTTCCTCCATTCTTTTTAAAAGAATATCAACCCTTTTTATATTATTATCGGAAAAAATCGCTAAAACCTTGAATATATAAAATCAATTCTTCTTGAACCTAAGGCTATACTTTGATACTTGTTATATATGAAATTAAGTTAAAAGTGACTAAAGTTGATGAAGTAATAAAGATTCTTCTTCTGTCATTTCGAGCAAAGCGAGAAATCTCTGAGATTGTAACTTTATGAATAATTTGTAACATTTTAGGTTTTTTAAAAACTAGTGGATTGCGTATCTCATGACACAGAATATACTAAAAATCCCCTCTATTAAGAGGGGTGGACGCGAAGCGGACGGGGTGTGTAATAAGCAGATTTAAAAATGAATTGAAAAACATACTATAAACCCGAAGCCTAAAAAATTGGTGGTGTCGTCAATAGGAGACCTGCAATAATGCGCTACATTTCGCTGTTTGCAGTCGTTTCGTAGGGGTGCCCCTTGTGGGTACCCGAAATACAGGGCAACCACAAGGGATTGCCCCTACGATATTGCCCCTCCACCCGAGTAGTTAAAAAAAAATAAAAACCGCAAAACTTTTTTACTGCTCAGGTCTCCTAAATTCTACGCTACCAAAAAATTGTTTGATAATTAAAGGCTGATCGTTAAGGTTGACAGAGAGGTCGTGTACTTAAGAAGAAAAACAGAGAGAAGGGAATGACGATTAAAAGGAGTTTCAACTGCTATTGAGAGATGGGAAGAATATAACCGACGCAAGATAAAACACACCCCGTCCGCTTCGCGTCCACCCCTCTTGATAGAGGGGATTTAAGAGATAAAAATTAAGCATACTTTTTCAAACAACTAAAGTGTTACAATAATTTCATGATTCATTGTGCCTACTCCAGACATGAAGGTTATACTGTATGTCAACGCAGATCAAAAGAAAGTCCACACAACAAATATCGGTCGGAGAGGTAAAGATAGGCGGCTATGCGCCGGTCTCTGTACAGTCAATGGCCAATACATTTACTTATGATGTTGCCGCTACCGTAGATCTCATCCATCGTCTTGAGACCGCAGGATGTGAAATTATTCGAGTGGCTGTGCCGGACAAAAAATCAGCGGATGCAATACGTTCTATCAAATCACAGATACATATCCCCTTGGTTGCAGACATCCATTTCGACCATAGGCTTGCCATAGAAGCCATACATGCCGGCGCTGACGCTGTAAGAATCAATCCGGGAAATCTGGGGGGCGCAAAAAAAGTTAAGGCTGTTGTCGAATCCGCTAAAGCTCATAATATACCTATAAGGGTAGGAGTCAACTCCGGCTCGCTGGAAAAGGACCTCCTTAAAAAATACGGTACAACAGCAGAGGCAATGACGTTTAGCGCTCTCCGGAATGTGGATATCCTGAAATCGTTTGACTTTAACGACATAAAGATATCGCTTAAGTCATCGGATGTTCTGACCACTGTTGAGGCATACAGACTAATCTCTGACCAGACAGACATCCCCCTTCACTTGGGAGTTACAGAGGCTGGGACACTATATTCAGGCGCTGTAAAATCAGCCCTTGGCATCGGCATGCTCCTGGCCGATGGTATAGGCGATACCATCAGGGTATCACTTACTCGAGACCCTGCTGAAGAGGTTCGGATAGCCTATGAAATATTAAAAGCGCTCAAAATACGACAAAGGGGGCCGAAAATCATATCCTGCCCCACTTGTGGCCGGTGTCAGATCGATCTCTTTAAAATCGTGGAAGAAGTCGAGTCAGCGATAGCACAAAAAAAAATAACTATTCAAATCGCAATAATGGGATGCATAGTGAACGGCCCTGGCGAGGCAAAACATGCAGACATAGGAGTGGCCGGTGGAAAAGGCATGGGCATCCTTTTTCGTAAAGGGAGGCTCGTCAGAAAAATAAAAGAAAAAGATATGGTAAAAATCCTGCTCGATGAAATAGAGCGGATGGAAAAGGAGAATTAGATGCAATACTCAAAACTTTTTTTGCCCACATTACGCGAATCACCTGCAGAGGCCGAGGTTATAAGTCACAAGCTAATGCTGCGATCCGGCATGATCAGAAAACTGACATCAGGCATTTACACTTATTTGCCGCTCGGACTTCGTGCGATCAAAAAAGTCGAAAGAATCATACGCGAAGAGATGGAAAAAGCCGGCGCACAGGAGGTCTTAATGCCCATGGTCCAACCTGCTGAACTCTGGAAAGAAAGTCACAGGTGGGAACTCTATGGGAAAGAGCTGCTCAGGTTCCGTGATAGACATGGCCGAGACTACTGCATGGGACCTACCCATGAAGAGGTTATAACAGATCTCATACGGAAAGAGGTCAGATCATATCGAGACCTTCCTCTTAATTTATACCAGATCCAGCACAAGTTCAGAGACGAAATCCGCCCGCGCTTCGGACTTATGCGAGGAAGAGAATTTCTAATGAAAGACGGCTATAGTTTCGATATAGATGAAGAGAGCGCCTCAAACACCTATATGCAAATGTTTGACGCATACAACCGGATATTCAGCCGTTGCGGCCTGGCCTTCAAAGCGGTAGAAGCCGACACCGGCAACATAGGCGGAAATTTTTCTCATGAATTCATGGTGCTTGCAAAGACCGGAGAAGACGCCATAGTAAGCTGTAACGAGTGCAGCTATGCGGCAAATATGGAAAAAGCAGAAGTGATAACGTCCTTCAATACCCATATTGATGAACCAAGGTATATGCCCATAGAAAAAAAGGCCACCCCCAATATAAGGACTGTAGAAGAAGTTACGGCTTTTCTTTCCATACCACACCAACTCCTTGTAAAGACCATGATATTCAAAACAACATCAGGTCCGATCGCAGTATTGGTACGGGGGGACCATGAAGTCAATCCTGCAAAGGTAAAAAATATTCTCAAGGTCGATTCTGTTGATCTGGCCGATGAAGAGACAATAGAGCGATTAACCGGCGCAACCATTGGGTTCTCCGGGCCAGTTGGGCTTTCCATCCCTATTGTCGCAGACAACGCGGTAAAATCAATGCGCAACATGGTGACAGGCGCTAATGTTAAGGATACCCACATAACTGGTGTAAACATTGGCAGGGATTTTACTGTGGCACAGTTTGAAGATCTCAGATTTGCCGTGTCATCAGACACATGCCCCAGGTGTGGAAAGCCAATAGAGATAAAACGCGGCATCGAGGTCGGACACATCTTTAAACTCGGAACAAAATACAGTAAAGCGCTTTCAGCAACATTTCTGGACAAAACCGGACAGGAACAAGCTGCTGTGATGGGGTGTTACGGGATAGGAGTAGGCAGGACAGTGGCAGCGGCCATAGAACAAAACCACGATCAACACGGAATCATATTCCCTATGCCTATTGCGCCGTTTCATGCAACCATCCTTCCGTTGCAGATGCAATCAAGCGAGGTTGTATCAACCGCGCAAAGACTCTACCAGGAATTGTCCCGCCGGGGAGTAGAAACAATGATAGATGATAGGGATGAACGTCCGGGCGTAAAATTTAATGATTCCGACCTAATCGGAATCCCGATCCGCATAGCAATCGGAGAAAAAAGTCTTAAGCAAGGAAAGGTAGAGCTAAAACTGCGGGCAGAGAAAAACACGACATTACTTTCTATTGAAGAAGCCTTAGAAACAGTTGAGAATATAGTAAAAGCTCAGATTAAAAATGATACGCATAAATGATATCATAGACAAAGCAGCCGCTTACTATCCTAATGCCGATTTTGACATTATTGATCGGGCATATATCTATTGCGCGCGCGTGCACGCAGGACAAACCCGCCTGTCAGGAGAACCGTATCTGGCTCATCCACTGGAAGTGGCGAACATCCTGGCTGAAATGAAAATGGACGCTGTGTGTGTGGCCGCTGGACTTCTGCACGACACCATAGAAGACACG
Organism: Pseudomonadota bacterium; assembly: GCA_043805295.1. Lineage (GTDB taxonomy): Bacteria > Desulfobacterota > Desulfobacteria > Desulfobacterales. Next base: position 2,738 of record JAZDIE010000288.1, on the reverse strand, counting down.
GACGCCTCCATAGAAGAACTAACTCAGTTGTTCGGAGGCGAGACAACCCACCTGGTTGCAGGTGTCACCAAATTAAGCAAGGTCTCCTTCACCACATCCGCCGAACGTCAGGCTGAAAGCATACGCAAGATGATCGTGGCTATGGCTAACGATATACGTGTGCTGATCATTAAGCTAAGCGATCGCCTGCATAACATGCGCACACTCAAATTTCACAAGCCGGAAAGGCAGAGAGATATTGCACAGGAAACACTTGATATATATGCCCCGCTTGCCAATCGACTCGGCATTTTCTGGATCAAAAAGGAGCTGGAAGACACATCATTCAAACACCTCATGCCGCAGGAATACGAGTTAATACGCACATCCATAGCCAACACATATGAAGAACGGGAAAGACATATCAATACAATCAGGTCGCTCCTTGAAGAAAAAATGCAAGAAAACGGCCTGACGTATCACATATTGGGGCGGCACAAGCATTTTTATAGCATCTACCAGAAGATGTTGAGACAAAACGTGCCCTTTGAAGACGTCTACGATATACTCGCCTTCCGCATCATTTTAAACAATGAGAGGGAATGCTATGAGGCGCTAGGCCTTATTCATTCAACATTCAAGCCTATCATGAAGCGATTTAAAGACTATATCGCCATGCCCAAGTCCAACATGTACCAATCTTTACACACCACAGTGATAGGGCCGTCAGGGGAGAGACTGGAAATTCAAATTCGCACACATGCGATGAACAGTACCGCTGAGGAAGGAATCGCAGCGCATTGGCAATACAAGGAAGGGAAAAGCTCGGATGAGCAAAGCAAACAGCAGTTTGAATGGTTGAGAAAACTGGTCAGAAATCAGGAATATGTAAACGACCCGCAGGAATACCTGAACGCGGTCAAAATAGACCTCTTCCCTGACGAGGTATACGTCTTTACACCAAGGGGAGAAATAAAAGAGTTTCCAAAAGGCTCAACTCCTGTGGATTTCGCGTACAGCATCCACAGCGAAGTAGGGCATAAATGCACTGGCGCAAAGATTGACGGCAAAATGGTCCCGCTTCGATATAAACTCCAGACAGGGGAACAGGTAGAAATCGTTACATCCCCGCATCATCAACCAAGCAGGGACTGGCTCTCCTTTGCAATAACCCCAAAGGCTCAATCACGGATCAAACAATGGCTTAGGGCAAAAGATTATGAAAAAAGCACGGCTTTAGGCAGAGAGCTGATAGAAAAAGAGTTACATAGGCATTCCATACCCTTTAATCCCAAAGGAGAAGAAATACAAAATACCGCAGGAGGTCTCGGATTCAAGACCACCGATGATTTGTTCGCTGCGGTAGGATATGGAAAAACAACTCCTATTCAAATACTTCACAAGTTACGCCCGGAATATGCCCCTCAAAAAGCAAGCGAGGGTATCCTTGAAAAATTAAAAAAACATATCCACAAGAAAAAAGAACGTACTGGCATACTGGTCAGAGGACTAGATGATATCATGATCAGGTTTGGCAAGTGTTGCAGCCCAATACCTGGAGATCTAGTGGTAGGGTACATCACACAAGGAAAAGGAGTGACCGTACATAGGGCAGGCTGTTCGGGCATACTCCACCTCACACCTGAACGCAAAATTGAACTGGAATGGGCGCAAGATATCAACCAGACTCACATGGCCACAATAGAGGTGATTTGCCATAACAAAATCGGCTTATTGGCAGACTTGTCATCAACAATAAGCAAGGCAAAAGCAAACATTGTAGATGTTCATATCAAGGCCGAACCAAGCGACAAGCAAGCATCTTGCATATTCGTTGTTGAGGTCACAACCGCCGTCCAATTAGACTCGCTTATCAGCCATCTGAAAAAGATAAAGCATGTGATAAACGCGGAACGGAGGTTGTGAGTTTTCAGGCAGGTTATTGCATCTTTCTCCCAAATCTGTCCATGCCTAGCAGATGGATGGGGTCGTCAAACAAAACCATCATAGAATTTATATCTGCAAAGTTGCACTTAAACCCCCTACATGTTCTGGGACGATAATTATATATTTTGCAACAGTATTTTTTGTTCCTTTTTTCCAGAAAAACGCAACCTTTATTATCAGGGTGAACCATGTAGATTTTCCCTTTTTTCTTCTCAATTTCTATTGCCTGATCAAAGCCTTTCTCCCTCAAATCATTCAGGTGAACCTCTATTCCGACATGCCCTCCCATTTTCTCAATAAACTCTGTTTCTTCTTGTTGAAGCAATATCTTCCGATAATGCTTACAACATGAGCCACATTGTCTACACTCATGAAAAATAGTATTCAATTCTGCCGATGTTAATTTTGTCGGAGGCATATATAGTCACCCTTCCCCTATTACCCAGTAACGCTTATTTTTTCATATCTAACCCCTTTAAACCTCCCCTTATCAGGGAGGCTTAAAGGCTTCCCCCCTGATAAGGGGGGATTGAGGGGGGTTGGATTTAAATGTTACAGGGTACTATTATGTTTTGAGGCACTTTTAAAAATACTTATCGGCATTAATGAAAATTATATAATTAGTGCCTGAACGAAAACTTTTAATCTGGTTCAAGATCAAGGAAGATTATTCGTCGTCCGACTTGATCGGACGATCCAGGATATTGGTTAACACCTGGTTTGCCCGATCAAGTCGGGCAATGACTACATGTTGCTGATTGAGTATTTTGAGGATTAAAATATGAGCCTGACGTGGAGATTGAGTTAAAGGG
>JAZDIE010000287.1:0-16302 GCA_043805295.1 Pseudomonadota bacterium | reverse complement strand
AGGAGGTATTTATGGCCAAGGGCAAATTTGAGCGCAAGAAGCCACATGTTAATGTGGGTACTATAGGGCATATAGATCACGGCAAGACGACGTTGACGTCTGCGATAACGCGGTGTTTAGCTACAGTAGGGCAGGCCGAGTATATACCGTTTGAGAATATAGACAAGGCGCCTGAGGAGCGAGAGCGAGGTATTACTATAGCGACATCGCATGTGGAGTATGAGACAGGGAAGCGGCATTATGCGCATGTAGATTGTCCTGGTCATGCTGATTATATCAAGAACATGATAACCGGAGCTGCGCAGATGGACGGAGCCATATTGGTAGTTGGCGCTAATGATGGTCCTATGCCGCAGACACGGGAGCATATATTACTGGCTCGTCAGGTTGGGGTGCCCAACATAGTTGTATTTTTGAACAAGGTAGATATGGTGGACGACCAGGAGCTTATAGATTTAGTGGAGCTTGAGTTGCGGGAATTGTTATCCAAGTATGAGTTTCCCGGGGATGACATACCGATAGTGCATGGGTCGGCGTTAAAGGCGTTGGAGTGTGGTTGTGGCAAGCGGGAATGCGGCAGTTGTGGAGTAATATGGAAGCTAATGGATTCTGTTGACAGCTTTATACCCGAGCCGGTTCGTGACACAGACAAGCCTTTTTTGATGCCTGTTGAGGATGTGTTTAGTATTTCAGGTCGAGGCACAGTAGTAACTGGGCGTGTTGATCGTGGGATTATTCGAGTAGGTGACGAGGTTGAGATAGTTGGGATACGTCCTACGCAGAAGACGGTCTGCACTGGTATTGAGATGTTCCGTAAGTTATTAGACGAAGGGCGAGCCGGGGACAATATAGGTATATTATTGCGAGGCACGAAGCGGGAAGATGTTGAGCGTGGGCAGGTTGTTTCTAAGCCTGGCACGATTACGCCTCACACTAAATTTAAGGCAGAGGTGTATATATTAGCCAAGGAAGAAGGCGGTCGCCATACTCCGTTTTTCAATGGATACCGTCCCCAGTTTTATTTTAGGACAACAGATGTGACAGGGGTAATAACACTTCCTGATGGTATCGAGATGGTGATGCCTGGGGATAATGTAGCTATTTCAGCCGAGTTGATTACGCCGATAGCGATGGAGAAGGAGTTGCGGTTTGCAATTCGCGAGGGTGGCCGTACCGTAGGCGCAGGCGTTGTAAGTGAAATAATACAATAGGGATAATCGGGCAATAACAAATGATGAACCAAGTAATTCGTATACGACTGAAGGCATATGATCATAAACTTCTTGACCGAGGGGTTGCAGATATTGTAGATACAGCAAAACGTACAGGGGCAAAGGTGGCTGGTCCTATTCCTTTGCCGACTAGGATTAATAGTTATTGTGTGCTGAGATCGCCACATATTGACAAGAAGTCTCGGGAGCAGTTTGAGATCAGAACTCATAAAAGATTGATTGACATATTAGAGCCTACACAGCAAACGGTTGATGCATTGATGAAGCTTGACCTTTCTGCTGGGGTAGATGTAGAGATTAAATTATAGATATTCTTGCGTGTACGGCAAGCAACAAGTACACGGCCTAGCTCTTAGATCCCTGGGTGTTCTAAAATAGAAGCAGGGGGATATCTTTGGGCGGGAATATTAGATTGCCCTTTAAAGGGCAATTTTGCTTAGTCCAAGATAAAGAGGATACAGATAGAATGATTGAGGGATTGCTTGGGAAAAAACTTGGAATGTCTAGCCGGTTTTCCTCTGAGGGGCGACGTTTAGCGGTGACCGTGCTTCAGGTAGGCCCATGTGTTGTTACCCAGATAAAGAGGGGAGCTAAAGACGGATATGATGCCCTACAAATTGGGTTTGAAGAAAAAAAACCAAAGAAAATGAGCAAGCCTTTGGCCGGGCATGTTAAAAAGGCTGGCGCGCATGGCTTGAGATTTTTCAGGGAATTCAATGCCGAAGATTGCGCCTCTTTTTCAGATGGGCAAAAACTGTGTGTTGATATCTTTTCGGTTGGAGACTTAGTTGATGTATCTGGGACCACTAAGGGGCGTGGATTTGCAGGTGTAGTAAAGCGCTGGGGATTTCATGGCGGTAAGGCGACGCACGGTTCTAATAGTCACAGGGTGCCTGGTTCTATCGGGCAGTGTGCTTGGCCTTCAAAGGTGATCAAGGGAAAGAAGATGCCCGGACACTATGGAAATAGTCGAGTTACAGTTAAGTGCCTTGAGATTATCGATGTATTACCAGAAGAAAATCTGCTGATGGTTAAGGGTGCGGTTCCTGGTGCATGCGGGAGTCTGGTCGAAGTGTGTATGAGTAAAAGGCCTTCTGGAGATCGTGAAGGAAAGTCGTAAGAAACGGAGACTCAAGGTAATGCCAAAAGCAGATGTTTACAATATAAATGGTGACAAGGTATCTGAAGTTGAGCTTGTGTCTACTATATTTGATGTGACTGTGAAGAATCATCTTATTCATCAAGTCGTAGTTGCTCAGCTTGCAAATAAACGGGCAGGGACTGCTTCGACAAAAGGTCGTTCTTTGGTGAGCGGTGGAGGCAAGAAGCCGTATCGCCAGAAAGGAACTGGTCGCGCGCGCGCAGGGACATTGCGTTCTCCTACCAGAAGAGGAGGCGGAACTATATTTGGGCCTGTGCCGAGAAGTTATGCGCAGAAGGTTTCAAAGAAAATTAGGAAGCAGGCGTTACGGATGGCTTTAACTGTAAAACAGCGGGAAAATGCGCTATGCGTGGTAGATGGGTTTGTGTTATCTGAGGCCAAAACAAAACATTTTGTAGAGGCGATGAAAAAATTAAAGATAGCCAATGTCCTTATTGTTGCAGATGCGCCAAATCAGGCACTTGAACTCTCATCGAGAAATATCCCAAGGGTTAAGGTGTTGCGTACAGAAGGGTTGAATGTGCATGATGTGATTAAATTTTCGCATCTTATTCTTCTTGAGCCGGCTATTAAGCAGATAGAGAAAAGGTTGCTCGCATGAAAGAATATAATATAATTAAAAAGCCGTTGTTTACTGAAAAGAACACTATAAGCAAGGAAAAGCACAACCAGTTGGCCTTTGAGGTCGATCTCGGGGCAAACAAGGTAGAAATTCGCAAAGCCATTGAGAAGATATTTAATGTGCATGTCTTGCAAGTGCGGACGATCTCATTTTTAGGAAAAAAGAAACGCCTTGGTAAGATCATGGGTAAGCGGAACGATTGGAAAAAGGCGATTGTTACTTTACGTCCCGGTGATAGTATAAAGTTTTTTGAAGGGGCTTAAAAAGGAGTGGTCTTATGGGAATAAGGGTAGTTAAGCCGACCTCGCCTGGGCGTAGAGCGCAGACGTATTATAAGTTTGACGATATTACCCGACAGCGACCGGAAAAGGCTCTAACAACAGGGATTACAAAGAGCGGCGGTCGTAATGTGAACGGACGCATCACCAGTCGACATAGGGGCGGTGGGCACAAACGGCTTTATCGGCTTATAGATTTTATGCGAGATAAAAAAGATGTTCCTGCAAAGGTAGCTTTCATAGAATATGATCCTAACAGGTCGGCCAGGATAGCGCTTCTTCATTATCTGGATGGAGAAAAGAGGTATATAATTGCTCCTGATGCGCTTTCGGTTGGGGATGTAGTTATAGCAAGCGAACAAGGGGATATAAAACCTGGCAATGCGCTTCCATTAAAGAATATTCCGCTGGGAACCCAAATTCATAATATTGAATTACATCTGGGCAAGGGGGGGCAGTTAGTTAGAAGCGCTGGCGCTGCTGCGCAGGTGCTTGCAAAAGAAGGAAGGTATGCACGCGTTAAGCTTCCATCAGGAAGGGTCCGTTCCATACTTCTTGATTGTTGGGCTACTGTAGGTCAGGTTGGCCATACAGATCATGGTAATATCTCGTTGGGTAAGGCGGGTCGGAGCCGGTGGCTTGGCAGAAGATCAAAGGTTCGCGGTGTAGCCATGAATCCAATTGATCATCCGCATGGCGGTGGTGAAGGAAAGAGTTCTGGAGGCAGACATCCTGTAACACCTTGGGGTGTTCCAACAAAGGGGTATAAGACCAGGAGAAAACCACAACCTAAATAAGACAAATTCATAAAAGTCTATTCTTTTTAAAGAAAAGGTGATACTATATGCCACGCTCAGCCAAGAAAGGCCCGTATATTGAATCAAAGCTACTTACTAAGTGTTTAAGCGCTCAAGAGACAAAAAGCAGACAGGTCATAAAGACTTGGTCGAGACGCTCAACAATACTTCCCGAATTAGTAGGGCTTACTCTTGCTGTACATAATGGCAAGAAGTTTATTCCCGTATTCATTACTGAAAACATGGTTGGTCATAAGTTGGGGGAATTTTCGCCGACTCGCACCTTTTATGGGCATGCAGGGGACAAGAAAACGCGTGTGTCAAAGGGAAAATAAGTAGTGGCAAAAGGGGTTTCTTATGTATAAAGCACAGGCGCGATTTGTGCGTATTTCTTCTACAAAAGTTCGCAGATTAATTCATGCAGTGGAAGGAAAAGGCGTTGAGGATATGCTCAATAGCCTTAAGTTCATGCCTCAAAAGGGTGCAGCAATACTTTCCAAGGTAATTAAATCTGCAGTTGCTAATGCGAATGAGGGTCATGGTGTGGATGTGGATTCGCTTGTTATCCGGAACATTTGTGTTGATCAGGGGGTTTCATTAAAGCGAACTAGGCCAAGGGCGCAAGGCCGCGCTTACAGGATACTTAAGCGAACAAGTCATGTTACCGTGATACTTGACGAGCAATAGCGCAGATTAAGGAGGTTGGTGTGGGGCAGAAGGTTCACCCTATCGGTTTTCGGTTGGGTTATATTAAGACATGGGACTCAAAGTGGTTTAGCATCAAGAACTATTCCGAGTTTATTTGTCAAGATCGGGCTATCCGTCAGCTTTTGAGAGCAAAATTGGCCAATGCCAGCCTTGCCAAGATAGAGATTGAGCGCGCAGCAAAGAGGATAAAGATTCGTATATACACTGCTCGGCCAGGTTTAGTTATAGGCAAAAAAGGGGCTGAGATAGAGGCTTTAAAGCAGGATTTGGCAAAGATAGTTCCATTTGAGGTCATGATTGATATTCATGAAATTCGTAAGCCTGAGATAGATGCGCAGCTTGTATCAGAAGCGGTGGCGCGCCAGCTTGTACGACGTATAGCGTTTAGGCGTGCAATGAAAAAGGCTGTGGCGTCGGCAATGCGTTTTGGCGCAGGCGGGATAAAAATTACCTGTTCTGGTCGGCTTGGTGGTGCTGAGATGGGGCGTAGGGAATGGTATCGTGAGGGGAGGGTTCCTTTACATACCCTGAGGGCTGATATTGATTGTGGATTCAGCGAGGCGAATACTACTTATGGAATTATAGGCGTCAAGGTTCTTATATTTAAGGGCGAGATCATAGGAAAACAAGAGACCGAGAATGCAACAGGAGCATAAAAGAGCATGTTAAGCCCTAAAAAGATCAAATATCGGAAACAAATGAAAGGCAACACCAGGGGTGTTTCCTATCGTGGTTCAAAGTGTACGTTTGGCGATTTTGGACTTCAGGCGATTGAGTGTGGCCGCATTACTTCCCAACAGATAGAAGCAGCCAGAATAGCGATTAACCGCTATGTTAAGCGCGGAGGAAAGATTTGGATTCGAATATTTCCTGACACCCCTTTTACTAAAAAGCCTGCTGAAACCAGAATGGGTGGGGGTAAAGGTGTGCCAGAGGGTTGGGTTGCAGTTATTCGGCCTGGCAGAATTCTTTATGAGATTGGAGGAGTGCCAGAAGAGTTCGCCAGGGAGGCGTTTCGTCTTGCATCATACAAGCTTCCTCTTAAGACAAAGGTGATAGTAAGGGGTTAAAAAGAATATTATGAAGGCGAAAGAGATCAGGGATATGACAATTGAGGAGGCTGAGGCAAAATTAAAGGATGTGACTATTGAGTTGTTTAATTTCAGGTTTCAGCATGCAAATAATCAACTCGAAAGCCCTATGAAGATTCCTCAAAGAAAGAAGGATATCGCTAAGCTCAATACTATAATAAAAGAAAAGAGACTATCTGAACAGGCTCATATATGAGCCTGGTAAAAGTATAGTTCTGGGAGCAAAGAACGAACGAAAATGGAAAAACGGGGTTCTAGAAAGCAAAAGGTTGGTGTTGTTTTAAGTGATAAGATGAATAAAACCGTAATTATACAAGCGGAGCGGTTGGTGCAGCATCAGATGTATAAAAAGTATGTGCGTAGGCGCACTCGATATGCATGTCATGACGAGCATGGGGAATGTCGGTTGGGTGATAAGGTTCTTATTACCGAATGCCGTCCGCTTTCCAAAACAAAACGATGGGTTGTCACTAAGGTACTCCAAAAAGCTGAGTGATACTATAGATATTAACAACTGGTTATTTGGTCGACAGATGGTTTTTCCCTCGGAGAATGGATTATGATTAAGGTAGAAACAGAGCTTGAAGCAGCAGATAATTCTGGCGCTAAAAAACTCTACTGCATAAAAGTGTTGGGCGGCACCAGGCGGCGATATGCAAGGGTTGGTGATATAATAGTGGTTTCGGTAAAAGAGGCTTTGCCTAACGCAAAGGTAAAAAAAGGCGATGTTATGAAGGCTGTGGTGGTCCGAACCAAAAAAGAGATAGGGAGGCCAGATGGTTCATATATTCGCTTTGATGACAACTCAGCTGTGCTTATCAATCAACAGAAAGAGCCGATCGGAACTCGTATCTTTGGTCCAATTGCAAGGGAGCTGAGGGCGAAACAGTTTACAAAGATAATATCGCTTGCACCTGAGGTTTTATAGCTTAAGGCAAAGCGTAACGAGATTGATAAAGAGAGATTATATGGAAAGATTATGTCGAATCCGGAAGAATGACAAGGTAAAGATCATATCCGGCAGGGATAAGGGTAAGATAAGCAAGGTGCTGCGAGTTTTGCCGGATAAGGGCCGTGTCATCGTAGAAAATGCTTGTATGGTGAAGCGTCATACAAAGGCGGGTGGAGCTAAGACCAAAGGGGGGATTGTTGAAAAAGAAGGCCCTCTTAATATAGCCAAGGTTATGTTGGTGTGCGATAAGTGCATGAATCCTGTGCGTATAAAGATGATATATCTTGAGGACGGAAAAAAAGTGCGTGTGTGCCGCAAGTGCAATGAGGTATTGAATTAAAAATGGTAGCAGAGCATATGAAATCAAAAGATAAGCAAGAACAATCTTTGTTAAGTAAACGATACAGGGAAGAGGTCATACCCCAGTTAAAAGAGATGTTCGGATATAAGAATGTAATGGAAATTCCCAAAATCGAAAAGATCGTATTAAATATGGGTCTGGGTGAGGCTATTCAGAATATTAAAGTGCTCGATTCCGCTGTTTTAGAGCTTACTGCAATATCTGGTCAAAAACCAGTGATAACAAGGGCCAGAAAATCGATAGCCACATTTAAACTGAGGGTAGGCATGCCTATTGGATGTAAGGTGACCTTACGGGGAGACCGGATGTATGATTTTTTAGGCAGATTGGTATATGTTGCCTTGCCTAGAGTTCGGGATTTTCAGGGTGTTTCCAATAAGGCGTTTGATGGCCGGGGCAACTATTCACTGGGGATCAAAGAACAGATTATATTTCCTGAGATTAACTATGACAAGATCGATAAGGTAAAAGGACTTAATGTTTGTATTAAAACTACAGCAAAGAATAGTGAAGAGTCTAGGGCTCTTTTGAAACTTATGGGGATGCCCTTTCGGAATTAATAGGGGGCAGGGAGGATTGTCTCTTGGCAAAGAAATCGCTTATGATAAAGGCATCGCGCCCTCCGAAGTTCAGCGTTCGCAGGTATAATCGCTGTCCGTTTTGTGGAAGGCCACGAGGTTTTTTAAGGAAGTTTGGTATCTGTCGTATCTGTTTTCGGGCTATGGCGCTTAAGGGTGAATTGCCCGGAGTAATTAAGGCGAGCTGGTAGGATAGCAGCTTTTGGCTTGTAAGGTACTTAAGATAGAGTCAGGGAAAAATAGGAGTAAAAGATGGTGACAGACCCTTTGGCAGATATGCTTACGCGTATACGCAATGGTTGTATGGCCAGGTTGAACAAAATTGATGTTCATGCCTCTAAGTTGAAGCTGAATGTAGCGAAGATATTGAAGTTGAATGGCTATATCAAGAACTACAAATTGATGAAAGAGGAGAGTAAAACAGTTATTCGCATATATCTCAAATATACTGATTCAAATCAGAGCGCAATTGTAGGATTAAAACAACATAGTAAACCAAGCCGTCGAATCTATGTTAAGCAAAAAGATATACCCTCGGTTCTTAATGGTATGGGGATTGCTATAATCTCAACTTCCAGGGGTGTCTTTACTGATTCGGAGGCGCGTAGAGAAAATATAGGCGGAGAACTCCTTTGTTCTGTATGGTAGAGAGGATGTCAGATGTCACGGACAGGTAAAAAACCTATACTGATCCCTGAGGGGACGAACGTATTATATCAAGATCATGTTATAACCGTGAAAGGGAATAAGGGAGAACTTTCGCGACAGATACACCCGCGGGTCGATATCTTGTTTGAAAAAAATGAAGCCAGGATAAAACCGCTTGATTCTTCAAATCAGGCGAGGGCGCTTCATGGTCTTACGCGGAGCCTGGTAAATAATATGGTTGTTGGTGTTACAAAGGGGTTTGAGCGGACACTAGAGATTAATGGAGTCGGCTATCGAGTTGATATTAAAGGAGACACCCTGACATTAACGCTTGGGTATTCTCATCCGATACTTTTTAAACTGCCGGAAGGAGTGAAGGCAACGGTTGAAAAGCAGACCGTTGTTACCTTGTCCGGTATTGACCGTGAACTGTTGGGTGTGGTTGCTGCAAAGATACGGGGTTTTCGGTCCGTAGAGCCGTACAAGGGTAAAGGGATAAGGTATTCGGGAGAACGGGTTCGCAGGAAGGCTGGTAAAACCGGCGCTAAATAATGTGGAGTAAAATATGGCCTCATCAAAAGTTAAAACAGAAGCCCGTTTAAAACGAAAAAGACGGATTCGCAAAAGGGTTATAGGTGTATCTGGGCGTCCCAGGCTGTCAGTGTTTAGAACAGCTAGGCATATGTACGCTCAGGTTATTGAAGATACTACAGGTAATACGCTTGTTTCTGCTTCTACTCTTGATAAAGATATACGAGCGCTTTCTCCTTTTTCGGATAAAAAAGAGGCGGCTAAATGTGTTGGAAAGTTTGTCGCGCAGCGTGCCAAAGAGAAAGGGATTACCAAAGTGGTATTTGACAGGAATGGCTTTTTATATCATGGACGAATTGAGGCCCTTGCTATGGCAGCCCGTGAAAGTGGGTTAGATTTCTAAGAGGAGGAACTTTGCTGAACTTGGATAACAACGAACAAACAGAGTTGATAGATAAGGTAATACATATTAGCCGCGTCGCTAAAGTGGTTAAAGGCGGTCGGCGGTTTGGGTTTAGCGCAATCGTTGTTGTGGGAAATGGCAAGGGAAGCGTGGGGTGTGGCCTTGGCAAGGCGCATGAAGTTCCTGAGGCTATTAGAAAAGGCGTTGAAAAGGCTAAAAAAAGTATGGTTGCTGTTGCTTTGGAAAAGAGTTCTATACCATATACGGTTACAGGGGAATTCGGTTCTGGCCGTGTGCTTCTTAAGCCGGCTTCTGAGGGGACTGGCTTGATAGCAGGAGGAGCAGTTAGGGCTGTGCTTGAGGCTGTAGGCATTCAAAACATACTTACAAAGTGTTTGGGTTCTCATAATCCGCATAACGTAGTAAAAGCGACTATTGCAGGGCTTAGGCAGTTGGAATCTCGTGAGAGTATTGCAAAAAGACGAGGAAAAGCGGAAAATAGCCCTGTGTGATCGGATGAATTCTAATAAGGCAGATGAGGATATGGCAAAGAATATAAAGGTTAGCTTGCGCAAAGGCATGATCGGAAGGCCTGAAAAACATCGTAGGGTGCTTCGTGCATTAGGTCTTCGAAGGATCGACCAATCTGTTATTGTGCAAGATGTTCCAACAATACGTGGCATGGTCGAAAAAGTGAAACATCTTGTTGATGTTGAGGGATACGGTAATGAAGCTGCATGAACTTGCCCCTCCTGAAGGGGCGCGTAAACAACGTAAGCGAGTAGGCAGAGGCCCAGGTTCAGGGCACGGTAAGACATCCGGAAGAGGTCATAAAGGGCAGAAAAGCCGTTCTGGCGGCGGGGTCCGTCCGGGTTTTGAAGGCGGACAGATGCCGTTACAGCGTCGGCTTCCCAAGAGAGGGTTCACAAATATTTTCAGGGAAGAGTATAGCATTATAAATATTAGAGACCTGCATATGTTTAACCAAGGAATGACCGTTGATGAAGAAGCTCTTAGGGTAGCGGGGTTATTTAAAAACGGGACTGTCGGAGTCAAGCTTCTTGGGATAGGGGAGATATCTTATCCACTTACGGTTCAAGTATGTAAATGTAGCGTTTCAGCTAAGACCAAGATAGAGAATGCCGGTGGTCAGGTGATAAATTACTAATATGCTAGGAAACGGTTTTCAGAATATATTCAAGGTGGCGGAGCTGAAGAGGCGTGTAATCTATACCTTTTTGCTTCTTGTAGTATACAGGATCGGAGTGCATGTCCCAACGCCTGGAGTTAATGCTGAGGCGATTGCATCTTTTCTCAAGAGTAAAGGCGGCACTCTCCTTGAAGTGTTCGGGATTTTTACCGGTGGTGCGCTGGAGAAGATGTCGGTGTTTACCCTGGGAATTATGCCTTATATCAGTTCATCGATTATTTTTTCGTTATTGACGGTTGTTATCCCTGCGCTTGAACAGCTCTCCAAAGAAGGAGAGGCTGGCCGGAAAAAAATTACCAGATATACAAGATACGGCACCATTCTGCTTGGTATTATCCAGTCATACATGATCAGTATGGGGCTGGAGAATATGGCACCAGACGGAGTAAGGGTAGTGCTTAATCCAGGTTGGTCTTTCCAGGTTATGACTGTAATTACGCTTACAGCCGGAACAGCTTTTATTATGTGGCTGGGAGAGCAGATTACAGAAAGAGGGATAGGAAACGGAATATCTCTTATTATATTTGCAGGTATTGTAGCCAGGCTGCCTACTGCGGCGTTGAGCACTCTTAAATTGGTTGGGATAGGGCAGATGAGCGTATTTTTAATTTTGATATTGCTTGTATGCATGGTTGGGGTAATAGGTGTGATCGTTTTTGGGGAGCGGGGGCAGAGGCGCATTCCAGTCCAATATGCAAAGAGAATCGTAGGGCGTCGTGTTTACGGAGGACAGAGCACTCACTTGCCGCTAAAGATTAATATGTCAGGAGTTATTCCACCGATTTTTGCCTCGTCAATCCTGCTTTTCCCAGGGACTATCGCGAGTTTTTTAAATGTGCCATGGCTTAAGAGCATCACTGAGGCCAGATTTTCCAGCGTGTGGTACAATTTGTTATATGTTGGATGTATAATCTTTTTTGCTTATTTTTACACAGCGGTCACATTTAATACCGCTACTGTTGCGGAAAACATGAAAAAGAACGGGGGATATATTCCAGGCATAAGGCCAGGGCGGCGCACCGCAGACTATATTGAAAAGATATTGTCGCGGCTTACTTTAATCGGCGCGCTTTATATATCCGCTATCTGTGTCTTGCCGACTATTTTGATCGGGTATGTTGGGGTTCCGTTCTATTTTGGAGGAACCGCTCTGCTTATCGTGGTTGGAGTGGCTATTGATACCGCGAGTCAGATGGAGTCACATATGATGGCTCGGCATTATGAAGGTTTTATGAAGACCGGTGCGATAAGGGGAAGAATGTCTTAGTGGGACATAGATCGGTAGCGTTTTTTTTATGATAACGATCAAATCCCCAAGCGAGATAGAAATACTGCGTGTCAGCAACAAGATTGTAGCAAAGATACTATCTATCCTCGGACAAGAAGTTAAACCCGGTATTAATACGCTTAAGCTGGATAGGTTAGCAGAGGATTTAACAAGGGAACATAAGGCAAGGCCGGCATTTAAAGGATATAGAGGATATAAGCACACTATTTGTGCCTCTGTTAATAATCAGGTTGTACATGGTATCCCTAACGAAAAAAATCTTAATGATGGTGATGTGTTGAGTATTGATTTTGGTGTTTTATACGAGGGGTATTATGGTGATGCAGCGATTACATTTCCTGTGGGAAGAGTGAATGAAAAAAATATGCGACTTTTGAAGGTTACCGAGAAATCGCTTTATGCCGGAATAGAACAGGCGCAATGCAACAACAGGCTATCTGATATATCTCACGCGATTCAAAGCCACGTTGAGAGTCATGGTTATTCAGTTGTTCGAAAATATGTTGGTCATGGAATAGGAAAGGCGTTGCACGAGGAGCCACAGATTCCGAACTACGGAAAGCCAGGGTTTGGAGTTCGCCTAAAAGAGGGTATGGTATTGGCGATAGAGCCTATGGTCAACATGGGTGGCCATGATGTGATTACGCTCGAAGATACTTGGACTGCTGTTACAAAGGATGGCAGCCTTTCTGCTCATTTTGAACACACTATTGTTGTGACTGAGTCTGGACCAGAGATATTAACTGTTAACTGACGAATTCCCGTCATATAGATAGAAAAGATATTGAAGCATGCCAAAAGAGGACGCAATAACAGTGGAGGGGAAGGTGCTTGAGACCTTGCCTAATGCTATGTTTAGAGTAGAATTGCCGAATGGGCATGTTGTTTTAGCGCATATATCCGGAAAAATGCGGATGCATTTTATTAAGATACTTCCTGGTGATGCGGTTACTGTAGAGCTTTCGCCATACGATCTCTCGCGTGGTAGAATAACCTATCGTTCAAAATAGGGTTCAAATAGGTAAATATATGAAAGTAAGAGCTTCAATAAAAAAGATATGTCCTAAGTGCAAGTTGATTAAGCGCAAGAGGGTTTTAAGGGTTATATGTGAAAATCCTCGCCATAAGCAGCGGCAAGGATGATTGGAAGGAGGAGATAAGATTGGCAAGAATAGCAGGCGTTGATTTACCCAGGGGAAAGCGTATAGAGATAGGTCTCACCCATATTTTTGGGATTGGACGTACGACCTCTCAGATAATACTGAAGAAAGCCGGTGTAGATATAGGCACTAAAACTGATGCCCTTACTGATTCTCAAATAAGCGATATCCGGAAGGTACTTGATAGTGAATATAAGGTAGAAGGAGATCTGCGTAGTGAGATATCCATGAACATTAAACGGCTTATGGATCTTGGGTGTTACCGTGGGCTACGCCACAGGAAATCGCTTCCAGTTAGAGGTCAAAGAACCCATACAAACGCGCGTACCAGGAAAGGGCCGCGGCGCACTATGGTGGGTAAACGTAAAAAGTAAGTATTTTTTCAACATGATGGCTTTGTAAAAAGTCCATCTGATGCGTTGCTTTTAGCTGTAGCGGGGATCACTGTATAGGTGAGTACGTGCATCGCATCTGGAGCTTTTTACAAAGCCATCATGTTTGTTTTACATAGGTCAATATCTTTTTCTATGCTGGTTAAAACAGCAAGTATTGTGACTTTTTACGAAGCTATAAATTTTGTGAAATAGTAAAAAGTCTCAAATTTGAAAGGTTCGTCAACTTTAAGAAGATTAGAGTTTAGGGGGTAAGAAGATAATATGGCTGAAACTACTAACAGGGGGACTAAAAAGCAGGTTAAAAAAATAGTTCATAACGGGAACGCACATATTCAATCAACTTTTAATAATACTATTATTACTATAACAGATCAGAACGGTAGCGTTATTTCATGGTCGAGCGGCGGCAAGCAAGGTTTTAAGGGCTCGCGCAAAAGCACTCCATTTGCAGCGCAATTAGCCGCAGAGGATGCCGC
The DNA here is from genome assembly GCA_043805295.1 of Pseudomonadota bacterium. Classification (GTDB taxonomy): domain Bacteria; phylum Desulfobacterota; class Desulfobacteria; order Desulfobacterales. Next base: position 2,410 of record JAZDIE010000287.1, on the reverse strand, counting down.
CAAAAGAGCAGTGGAACAGGGGTTGAGAAATATTGATGTATATATCAAGGGGCCTGGCTCAGGCAGAGAGTCGGCGTTAAGGGCTCTTCAAGGGGCGGGCTTGAATATTCAGCTTATAAAAGACATTACCGCGGTTCCTCACAATGGGTGTAGACCTCCCAAGCGGAGGAGGGTATAAGGAAGTAGCGGATAGGAGGAGGCTTTGGCAAGATATACAGAGTCAGCGTGCAGGCTATGTCGCAGACAGAATTTGAAATTGTTTTTGAAGGGGGATAGATGCTATTCCGATAAATGTGCCTATGATAGGCGTAATTATGCTCCGGGTCAACATGGACAACGCCGCGGGAAGCTATCGGATTATGGCATACAGTTGCGGGAGAAACAGAAGGTAAAGCGTATGTATGGACTGTTGGAAGCGCAGTTCAGGGCATATGTCGCACGGGCGGAACGCCAAAGAGGGATTACAGGCACTAATCTTTTAGTGTTGCTTGAGCGCAGGCTGGATAATGTTGTATACAGGCTAGGCTTTGCTTATTCCCGTCAGCAGGCACGGCAGCTTGTCAGGCATAGACATTTCATTGTAAACGGACAATGTGTTGATATTCCGTCGTATTCAGCTAAAACCGGGGATGTCATTCAAGTCAAGGAAAAGGGACAGAAGATTGCGGTATTAGCAGAAGCTCTGAATGCTGTTGATCGCAGGGGTATTCCTCAATGGCTTGATCTTGACAAGGGGAGCTTCAAAGGGATGGTGAAAGCCCTTCCTGTCCGGGAAGATATAATCATGCCTATCCAAGAGCAACTTATAGTGGAGCTTTACTCCAGATAGATTTTGCCTTGTGTTATGCGTAACTAGGATTCTTAGATTTCAGCGAGGTGATAATGGAATCCAATGGGTCAAGGGGACTAATGACTATAAATTGGCGTCAACTTGTTAAGCCTAATCGTATAGAGGTGGACTCTGAAACGCATACTGATTGTTATGGAAAATTTGTATGTGAGCCGCTTGAGAGAGGTTTTGGCTTAACTATTGGCAATGCAATCAGGCGTATTCTTTTGTCATCTCTTTATGGGTCTGCTGCAACAGAGGTGAAAATAGATTCGGTTAATCATGAATTTTCAGCCATACCTGGCGTGCTTGAAGATGTTACTGATATTCTCCTGAATATTAAGGGCGTCTGTTTAAAGACAAGTGACGCAAAGACTAGAAAAGTCCGAATCAGCGCATCAGGTGAATCTGTTGTAAAAGCAGGAGATATAATAAGCGATGACGGCAGTGTAATTGTGCTTAATCCAGACCACCATATAGCAACTATTTCCTGTGAGGGAAAGCTGGATATAGACATTACAGTGAAAGTGGGGAAAGGATATGTGCCGGCAGAGTTGAATAAGGATGAAAATGCTCCTGTTGGAACGATACCGGTTGACTCGGTTTTTTCTCCAATCGTGAGAGTGAACTATATCGTCGGTAATGCCCGTGTAGGACAAAAGACCGACTATGATAAGTTGACCATGGAGATTTGGACTAATGGAGGTGTCAAGCCGGAGGATGCAATTTCGTATGCTGCCAGAATATTGCAAGAGCAGATGACGCTTTTTATTAATTTTGAGGAAAAGGATGTTTGTGCTGAGGATCATCCTGTTGAGGATCAAGCCGAATTGAACCGGAATCTTTTTCGAGGCGTGGAAGAACTTGAACTTTCGGTGCGTTCTGCAAATTGCCTAAAGAATGCGGACATTAAGTATATAAGCGATCTTGTTCAGAAGACGGAGAATGAGATGCTTAAAACCAAGAATTTTGGACGAAAGTCACTTAACGAGATCAGAGAATTATTAAACAGTATGGGGTTGCAACTAGGTATGAAGCTGGAAGGTGTTTCGCAGCCTGAAGCTGATAATAATGAGGAGGGACAGGAGTAATGAGACACCTCAAGTCCGGTCTGAAATTGAGCAGGACACCAAGCCACCGTAAGGCAATGTTCCGTAACATGGTGACTTCGCTGCTTGAATATGGCTATATTAAGACAACTGACGTAAAAGCAAAAGAGGTTGGACGATTGACAGAAAAGATTGTTACCCTTGCAAAGAAAGGCGATCTTCATGCAAGGCGCCGTGCTCTTGCGTTTGTACGGGACAAGCGAGTAATACATAAATTTTTTGAAGAGGCTTTGACGCTATACGGTTCAAGAAACGGCGGCTATACCAGAATAACCAAGATAGGATATCGACCAGGCGATTCTGCGCCTATGTCGCTGGTTGAGTTAATAGACGTAGAAAAAAAGATAAAGGGTAAGGGTAAAGAGTCTGATAAAAAATCGAGTAAGAGCAAGAAAGAAGAATAGAAATATTGACCTTTCAAAAACTATTTTATTTTTAGACTGATATTAATTAAGTTTATTTTTGCTAAAAC
>JAZDIE010000286.1:0-13939 GCA_043805295.1 Pseudomonadota bacterium | reverse complement strand
GGCACGAAAAACTTGCTGCACTAGAACTCTCTGCTGCTATAAAAGCAACACGGCGATTCGCTTTAGCAACGCGCCGATTTGCTTTTTGTGCTTAGTTTACTCCCTGATCTAATGACATATTTATGATGGACCCCAAAATTTGGACAGTGTGCTAAGTTACACTTGGGAGCAAAAAAGAGGAGAACCAAGTGGAAAATTTAAGAAGGAAGCACACACCGTTATTTAAAGCCAAGGTTGCCCTGGAGGCGATCAAAGAACAGAAAACAGCGGCGGAGTTGGCCAGTCAATACCAGGTTCATTATAAAATTTTTAAAGTCTATTTTGTTTTTAAGTGAATGCCATTGGGGGAGTGGACTTTTTACTAAGCCATCAATATTTCGTTCAACTTGTTCGACAGTTCAGCCATACTGAATGGTTTTTGAATAAAGCCGTCACAGCCGCGTTTGACCATCTCCAGCGCTTGTCCGGTTAAGCTGTATCCGCTTGAAAGCAGCACCTTTGCATCTGGGGAGAATGCCTTGATCGCGTCGTATAATTCGGATCCGCTCATTCCAGGCATTACCATGTCTAATAGAATTATTTTTATGTCATTATAATATGTTTGATACAACCTGAGCGCTTCTTGACCGTTGACTGCTGTGATAACCTTGTATCCTATTGCCTCGAGAAGCTCCTTGCCGACCGTTCTTATAATCTCTTCGTCGTCAACAAGAAGAACCGTCCCTGTACCTCTCATCACAACCTTTTCTTCGGTGTTTCGCAATTTGGGAGCTGCTTTTTTAGATGAAGGCAAAAATATTCGGAATGTGGCGCCCTGACCTTTTTTTGACTCTACTTCGATATATCCCTTGTGCGCCTTAATAATTGCATATGTTACAGCCAATCCAAGGCCGGTTCCATGCCCCCGTTCTTTTGTCGTAAAGAATGGATCAAATATCCTGGCGATAGTACCCCTATCCATTCCAACCCCTGTATCCTTAAGCGTTAGCAATATATAGTCGCCTGGACTAGGGTCATAAAGCCACGCTTTCATGTTTTGGTGCGTGGTATTTAAGGTTTTAAGAATTAAGTTTCCTCCTCCAGGCATGGCGTCAGCCGCGTTTACGTACAGGTTGAATAGCGCCCGCTCTATCTCTCCCTGATCGGCATCTATTGAGCATAGATCTGGGGCAAGCTCGCGGTGAATTGTTACTTCCTTCCTGGTCCTCCCAAACGTCTCCGAGGTATCCTGTACGATATCGTTTAAATTACACGGCCTGACTTGATAGCACTCCCTGCGGGCATATCCCAAAAGTTGTTTTGTCAACTTGACCCCGTTTTGCACCTGTTTTTCTATTTTCTGTAATCTCTCACAGTCTGGGTGAGGGGGATCGTTTGATATCAGCATTAAAGAGACATTGCCCTGTATTCCCATAAGAAGATTATTGAAATCGTGCGCAATGCCGCTTGCCAGAGTGCCGATCGCTTCCATCCTTTGAGCGTAGCGGAGTTTTGCTTCAAGTTTTTTTCTTTGTTTTTCAGAGCACTTACGTTCTGTTATGTCAATAGCATATCCTATGATACCTATTGGTTCACCGGCAGCGCCTAGCAGCAATGAAAGTGAAAAATGGACATAAAAGTCTTCGCCTGTCGGTTTTCTCATCCTTACGTCAAAGGCATGTCCACCTTTCTCATATGTTGGTCTAATTACTTGAGATTGTACAAATTCTCCGCTTCGTCTTGGATAAAGAAATAATATGTCTTTAGCCAGGGCATATTGAACGGAAAAACCAAACAATTTTTCAGCCCCCTTGTTCCAGCTTGTAACTCGGCCGTCCAGATCGATCGAGATGATCGCGTCATGCACCTGGTCTATGATTTGAGCTTGTAAACGCAATTTGTCTTCTGTGCGTTTGCGATCCTTAGATTCATTTTCAAGACATCTCACTCTCTGCTCCAGTTCTTCGTAAGTAGGCATGTTTTTCATTGATGCTCATGGCTTTTTGCAAAATATTCTTTTTTGTCCAATTTCTGGACAAGAATTGAACATTTTGTAAGAAGCTCGTTAAGTATGTTTTTTTACTTCAAGATAGAGTTGCATCCACAAGCGCAGAAACAGCAGGCTGTTAATACGTGGCGCATAGAAGGATATTTTATCTTAGAAAATAAAATCGTGCAAGGTCATCATAACCTTGTCAGTGCTGACGCACGTTTTATGGTTGTTAGCGCCATCAATGCTTTTAGAAGCGCCGGAATTTTTTTTCGCAATAAGGTGGGGTAGACAAAAAAAATCTGTTTTGATAGTAATAGTGAGGTGTATTGACCCGTCATTCATCTTAAGACGCATGCTTCGCAAATAGTTCCCAGCAGGAGAAAGGTTAGGGTAAAAGGAATATAATATATGCTCAAGGTTGAAAATCTCAGCGTCTGTTACGGTAATATCAAGGTCTTGCACGGCATATCCCTTATTGTCAAAGAAGGTGAGATAGTAGCTCTTCTGGGCGCAAACGGGGCCGGCAAATCCACTACGCTCATGAGCATTATGCGATTTCAACCTCCGGAAGGACCAAGGGTGGTCAACGGCTCTATCTCCTACAAGAGCGCAGACCTCCTTTCATGTCAGACCCATGAGATAGTATCAGCGCATCGGATCAGCCTTGTGCCGGAAGGAAAAAGGATATTCGGCAACCTGAGTGTGCTTGAAAACCTTAAGCTTGCCACATACGCCAGAAAGGATCATGACAAGATAAAAAAAGATTATGATCAGACCTTTTCTCTCTTTCCCAGGCTTTTGGATCGTCAAAATCAGCTCGCTGACACCTTAAGCGGTGGCGAACAGCAAATGCTCGCCGTAGGTCGGGCGCTTATGTCCAGCGCAGAATTTATAATGTTTGATGAGCCATCCATGGGACTTGCCCCTGTTTTAATGCAGGAACTTTTCAGGGTACTCAAACAATTAAATGAAAAAGGCGTTACTATCTTGATTGTTGAACAAAATGTGCATATAGCCCTTAAATACGCTCATCGGGCATATGTAATGGAAACAGGACGGATTGTCCTGGAAGGAAACGCCAATGATTTGGTTGAGAATCCAGAAGTAAAGAAGGCGTATCTTGGGTGAAAAGAGATTCCTTTTATGCTAAAACTCATCACCCTTTTGTAATAGAGTTTACCCCCACCACCCTGCCGCCCAACACCTCAATCGTATCCATTAACGCAGGGTTGTTGAGCGCTTCTTTTTGGGCGTTGCGATTTTTCTCTGCCAAAGGTGGAGACGCTGCCTGGTCATTCTGATTTGATACATCAGCAACATGCGGAACCAATTCAACACGAATTTTCTGCTTTAAAAACGCGCTGCACACAGACTCTATCAGTTCTTTTTTCTCCTGGATTCGCTTTATATGAAACCCGTTACCCCGTACACTGATTGTCAATATCTCTCCTTTTATTCCAATCAGCGTGCAATGTTCAAGGCTTGGAGCAATTGAGGGGTGTTCTTTTTCAAATACATCGAGAAGCGCCCCCCATATAGACCTGATATTGTCTTCTGTGACTCCTTCAACAGGTATAGATTCGGATATGGAGACTTTTTGGGCATCTGGCATAGTAGTAGATACAGTGGCGACCGCGAGGGGCGCACCTACAGGAGGTTTTGGGACTTCTACCGGGGGGGATGCGCTACGTGAAAGCCCCCCCATGCGCTGCAAGTCATCGAGCCGTTGGATAATGGTTTCTATAGGCGTAACTTGAGTATACTGTGCAGCCAGAATAAAGGCTATCTCAGCAGCCAGCTTCGGCTGGGACGCAAACTTTACATTCTGCTGCTCTCTTATTAAAATCTGAAACAAACAGTTAATGGTCTCAAAGGTATAATCCCTTATTTCCTGCATAGTGGTTTCTAATTCATCAGGAGATAATTCCACCAGCCGGCCAGGCTCCTTGCTCATTTTTATTACTAGTATATTACGAAGGTGTTCTATAATAAGGGCATAGACCCGCTTTACATCATAGCCCTGAAAGTATAGCTCGTCCAAAAGCTCTATTGCTTGCAAAGCATTTTTGCTGAGAAGCGCATATGCCATGCCAGCTATTTTTTTCCGGTCAACAATCCCCAACAAGTCAAGCGCGTTCTCTTCTACAACAGGGCCGTCTGCATAGGCTGCTACTTGGTCGAGAAGGCTTAGCGCGTCCCGCATACCGCCTTCAGCCTCTCGCGCAATCATCCAAAGAAGGTTTTCACTCAGTTGAATACCAATAGTCTCGGATATCTTTTTGATTTGTGCGACGAGATCGCCCATGATGATGCGCTTAAAGTTATAAACCTGACAGCGCGATTGTATGGTCGCGGGTATCTTGTGTAACTCCGTGGTGGCAAATATAAAAATCACGTGAGCCGGAGGCTCTTCCAGGGTTTTGAGCAGGGCGTTGAACGCAGGCTCGGTCAACATATGGACTTCGTCAATGATATATATCTTGTGGCGGCCTCGCATAGGCATATACTTGACGTTTTCCCGCAGTTCCCGTATTTCTTCTATCCCTCTGCTGGAAGCGCCATCTATCTCAAAGACATCGACAGTAATACCTTCTGTGATTTCACGACAGGCCTCGCAGGCATTGCACGGTATGGGCGCAGGCCCTTTTTCACAATTCAACGCCTTTGCGAGTATTCGCGCAACAGAGGTCTTGCCGACTCCTCTAGGCCCTGCAAAGATCAAAGCATGAGCCACCCTGTCGGACTGCACCGCATTTTTAAGGGTTGTTATTATATGCGGCTGCCCCACTACCTCTTCAAAGGTTTGGGGGCGGCACTTGCGGGCTAGCACTAAATAGGACATGTTTTATAAACTTTTTTCCGGAGCCTATCTCCGGTTGACTTGCAAGATATATTCAGGTAAATTCTTATCGTTAAGCTGTGTTAGCTTGACTATCAATAAGTTCACATAAAAGGAAAGTTTGTCAATGAAAATATGTATACCGGTTCAAGAGAATAATGGCATGGAAAGCATTGTCTACGGGCATTTTGGTTCTGCCCCGTTTTTTATTATGCATGATACAGGCACTGGAGAGACAAAAGAAATAACCAACAAAAACCAGCATCACGAACACGGCGCTTGTCAGCCGGTCGCCACATTAGGCGGAGAGGCTGTTGACGCTGTTATTGTGGGAGGGATAGGCGCGGGAGCGATTATGGGTCTCAATGCCAATGGAATAAAAGTATACAAATCCATAGAAGGAACAATCAAAAACAATATTACCGCATTGGAAAAAGGGGAGTTGTCCGAACTTATGGCGCACAATGCATGCAGCCATCATGGGGGCTGCAGCCATTAATTTTGACAATAGAGTCATGGGTATTTATAAAATACATCCTATTGTAATGGGCGCAAAGGTGTTTGATAAGGGGATGATGACCTATCAATCCCAATATGGAACGTCTTATACTATTCCTATCTATTCCTGGTATATTGAAGGTGGGGATCAAAGGATATTGGTAGATACAGGAGAGATGAGCCCTATTATTTCAAAGGAAAGGGCAATAGCCATAGGTGGTGATATATATACCTTTGAGGATGGCCTGAAAAAATGGGGGCTTGCTCCTGAAAATATTGATATTATCATACATACTCACCTGCACAACGATCATTGTGAAAACGATTCCAAGTGTGGAAACGCAACAATATACACGCATGAAAAAGAGCTGGAACGTATCCACAACCCTCATCCGCTTGATTACAGATATTTAGAGGATTATATCTCTGAAGTGGAAGAAAATGGGCAAATTAAGCCTATCCAGAAGGACCAGGAAATTCTGCCTGGGATTCATCTGGTTCATACGCCTGCACATACAGAAGGTGGCATGACTGTTATGATCCAGACCGAAAAAGGACTTGCAGCCATTACTGGTTTTTGTGTCATCTGGGAAAATTTTTTCCCTTCTAAAGAGATTCGAGCTATGGAGATGGAGGTTATCCCGCCAGGAACGCACGTAAATGCGTATGAAGCATACAATATTTTATGCGAAATAAAAAACAGTGCGGATATCCTTATCCCTCTCCATGAACCGCGCTTCGCGGCAGTTGATACTATTCCATAAACCGCAACAGCGAGCGCATAAAAAAGGATGGGAAGTCAACCTGCTTGGATTATCATAAAATTCTTATAAAGACGTCTGAAAACAAACTGGCTGCAATAGGGGTTGCCATAGGAGTATCCTTTTGGTTTGTTGAGTCTGCAATTCATGCCTATATATTTTATTTTGATAGCTTTATAAATGAAATCCTATCCCCTAATCCCCATGAAGTATGGATGCGTTCGTTAGTCGTATTTGTCTTTGTCTTATTCGGTTTTTATTGTCAGTTCTTAGTCAATAAACGCAAATGGGCTGAGCAAAAAGTCCGCGAAAGCGAAGTTCAGTTAAGGACTATACTGGATACGGTTCAAACAGGCATTATACTTATTGATCCAGATTCCAACGCCATTGTTGATGCCAATACTGTAGCAATTGCAATGATTGGTGATCGTAAGGAGGATATCATTGGAGGTATATACCATAAATATATGGCTATGCAGGAACAAGTAGAATCTAAAACAGGAGATCAGCCGTATGCTTCTGACAATGTCAATGGGGTTTTGATAACAGCCAACGGAAAAGATATCCCGATTCTTAAAACAGCAACTCGTATATTGCTCTCCGGCAGGACATATTTGCTTGAGAGTTTTTTGGATATATCCTCCCTTAAAAAAGCTGAGCAAGAGAGAGAAAGGCTAATAGGTCAACTTCAGGACGCGCTGGCTACGGTCAAAACCTTAAGCGGGTTGCTTCCTATTTGCGCCTCATGTAAAAAGATAAAAGATGAGAGAGGTCATTGGGAACAGATTGAATCATATATTCGCGACCATTCAGTGGCAGAGTTTACCCATTGTTATTGCCCTGAGTGTGCAAAGAAATTTCTCAAAGAATTCAGAGATAAAGGTGGTATGTGCTGATGAGCAAATTTGATAAAAATACCATTAAACAGGTAAACGAATATATCTCGTTTGCACCGGGAATACTGATCTCCTCGCCTGAGCTGAAAGACCCTAATTTTTACCAAACAGTGGTGCTCCTTGTAGAGCATAACTCAAGTGGCTCGTTTGGGCTTGTAGTTAACCGGCCATTGGAAACAACTGTAGCGGAAATACTCTCGTCTCTGGATATCCCTTATCTGGGACCAACAGACAGGCCGCTTTTTCTTGGTGGCCCTGTTGGACTTGATCGCGTATGCTTTATCCACTCTTCCAAATTTAGATGGAAGGATACCCTAAGGCTTACCGACTCGATAAGTCTCAGCTTTTCAACTGAAGGATTAAAGGAGCTTGCACAACTTCGGAATGAACGTTATTATGTGTTTGTGGGAAGCAGCGGATGGGGCGCATTGCAACTGGAAAACGAGATCACAAGCAATGCTTGGTTAACTTACCATATAGTTGAAAAACTATTGTTCGACACCCATCATGAAAAAATGTGGGGAGAGGCGTTCCGGATTATGGGGATAGACCCATTAATGCTGAGCGCATCCACAACCACAACCATCCAATAGCCGCAAAAAAACTTATGCAGCGACAAATCCGCTGGCCGCTTCCAAAGAAAGCTGGCCGACTGAGGCTAATAGGACCCCTAAAAAAAAGACATCGGCAGGTTGACACGCTTTGGTCATAATAGGGGCGAAAGTTTTTTGCTGAAAATCATTTTATGATCCCCTGGCCTGTAAAAATCTTCCAGCACGCACATTAGTTGATAGCTATGCCTTTTGTAAAGAGATCTGGCAGCCTCGTACTCAGGGGTAGAGGATGTGTCTATATAGATAGACCGCCCCCCTTTTTTGCAGGTATATTCTTCCATGAATCTCATCAGTTCTCCTCCAATCCCTTTTCTTGCGCATTGCTCGTCCACTGCAATCCAATATAGATCATAGGAGAAATCCGTGAGCGGTATCTGGCCGAAACAGATATAACCTGTTAGCGAGGCATCCTGGGCAACACTGCAATAGATAATATAGTCTTCTCTTTCAGGGTATAGCAATGCCTCGTCTATCAGCTCCAAGGCTACTTGTACCTCCATAGCATTGAATGCCCGTTGTTTTAGAATGCTGGAAATTTTGTTCTTATCAGAAATTATGAGGGGCCTGATGAGCATTTGTTTGAGACCTTAATAGCGCAAAAGAGACAAGCAGTTCAACCATGCGGGTGTATGTTATGCCGTCGGTTTCTGCGGCTGCCGCAAACCCGCCGTTAGGATTCAGGCAGGGATTTGCGTTGACATCCAACACAAAGGTGTTCCATTTGGAATCAATCCGCATGTCTATTCTGGCATAGTCTCTGAGCATAAAAAGTTTAAATGAAGATATTGCGGTTTTTTTTATTTTTTCAACAATAGGAGGTGGAATGTCATCAGGAAATGACCGTGGTGTGTGACTATATTCAAAAGAGGATTCGTCCCATTTTGCCTTATATCCTACTATATGGTAGTCCCTTTTAGGGAAATCTATAAATTCAATCTCGGCGAGCGGCAGCACACGAGGAACAGGATGACCTATTAGGGAGATATTTAATTCTCTGCCGTAGATATATTCCTCTATGATGAGTGGGCCGAACTTATTAAACAATGGATCGAGCATTTCAACCAGCGCAGCCCTTTTTTTAAATATAGAGCCTTGTTCAATGCCTATGCTTGCGTCCTGGAATCTAGGCTTTACTATAACAGGATAACTCAGTTCTTTTTTCTTAAAAACTGTATCTATCTCTCCTTCGTAAATCAGGCCAGCAGGGGTAGGTATGCCGCTTGCTTCCAATAAGCGCTTGCTTAATAGCTTGTCTGTGCTTAAGGAAAGCGCAGATGAAGAAGAACCAGTAAAAGGTATATTGAGCAACTCATAAACCGCCGCGGCGTGGCCTGCAAGCATAGGATCTTCGTCTATTGCCTCGCACAGGTTAAAGATGATTTCAACCTTGCTTTTCCCTATCTGTTCTATGAAACTCGGAAGGTCTCTTGTAAAGGGGAACAATTTTGGCTTATAGCAGAGTTCGCCAAGAGATCGTTCTATGGCCTCGACCTGTTCAAGCACATCTCTGGACGCCTCTGAAAATTCATCTCCAGAAGGCAATGGTTCATTATAGACAATTCCAATAAGCTTATTCATAAAAAGTACACCTAACGCGTTAAAGTTATCCGGCAGCGTTTAATAGCTGATTTTAAAATTGTCTCGATTAGCGAGTTATAGGTTATTCCTGCCTTGTCGGCTAATATACAAAGGTCTGAGTGAACTGGATTAAGGCCTGCAAGCGGATTTACCTCCATAAAATTTGGTATGCCAGTCGAGTCCATGCGGATATCCACACGCCCTGCATCACGGCATCCAAGCTCTTTCCATGCGTCAAGCGCTATTTGGGTTGCGTTGCGCGCATCAATATCATTTGCCAGCCTATATTCCACCAGCTCTTCGCATTTCTCCTTGTTCAAATAAGAATATACGTCATGCTCTGCATTTTTATTGAGTATCACTTCCAATACTCCAAGCGCGACAGCCGCATCTTCTGTGCCGGTTATTCCAACAGTAAATTCCCTGCCTGGCAAAAATGTCTCTACCAGCACTGGTTGCTTAAATAGAGCCAATAATTTGCTACACACATGGGCAAGCTCGCCTGGATCAGTAATTTTCGAAGAGGGATCTATCCCTTTGCCAGTGCCTTCTGCAATTGGTTTTGCAAATAGCGGATATTCAAGATCAACATTTCCGATGTCTGATTTTTTTTCTATTATTGCAAAATCAGGAGTTGGTATACCTATGTCACGTATAACCCGCTTTGTAAATCCCTTGTGAAGAGAAAGCGATAGTATGAGCGGATCTGAGAAGGTATATGGGATATCAAACGCCTCAAGAAGCGCCGGCACCTGGGCCTCACGGCCAAACCCCCTTACCCCTTCAGCGATGTTAAAGACCATGTCCCAACGATCACCCTTAGCGAGCCGGGAGTTTAATGCCTTGATGTTTCCGATACGGTCTGGAATATGCCCCAATTCATGAAGCGATTGAACAATAGCATCAATAGTGTCAGGGCGATCGAATTCCGCTGTTTCTTCTTCACCAAGGCCTTGCGCCAGGTACTCCTCGCGAAGATCATAGGCAATGCCTACCTTCATTGGGCTATCCCGGACTCCCCACTGTCTTGCAAAAACCGGATGTTGGTCCTGATATCCTGTTTGCCCAGGTCGGGATATTTGCATATCTCTCCGGCATAGTTTCTAAGTATCAGGTCATCACCTTGACGGCCAACGACATAATCAGGAAGAAGTGGTATTTTTCCGCGTCCGCCAGGGCCGTCTATCACATAAGTGGGGACTGCATATCCAGTTGTATATCCTCGCAATGAAGATATAATTTCAAGCCCTTTTTCTACAGGGGTACGAAAATGGGCAGACCCCACTATTGGATCGCACTGATAGAGGTAATAAGGTCTTACCCTTATCTTCATAAGTCCATGAACCAACTTTTTCATGGTGTCCGCGTTATCGTTTATGCCTTTTAATAGAACCGTCTGGCTTCCAAGGGGTATCCCTGAGTCCGCCAGTTTTTCGCACGCCTGGCTGGTCTCTAAAGTCAATTCATCAGGGTGAGAGAAGTGTATGCTAATCCATAGAGGGTGGTAGCGCTTTAACATTTTTGTAAGGCTGGAGGTAATCCTCTGAGGTAAGACAACAGGAGCCTTGGTTCCGATCCTGATAATTTCCACATGCGGGATTTGCCTTAATCGTGAAAGAAGCCATTCCAGTTTATCGTCAGGTAGGGTTAGCGGGTCTCCTCCGGAGAGCAACACGTCCCTGATAGAAGTTGTTTGTTCTATATAAGATATGGCCTCTTCCCACTGGCTTGTATTAATGTGATGATCTCTATGTCCTACCATCCGCGATCGAGTGCAATATCTGCAATAGGTAGAGCAAAAATTGGTTACAAGGAAAAGCGCCCTGTCAGGATACCGATGAACCAATCCAGGCACAGGGCTGTCAGCCTCTTCATCAAGCGGATCTTCCGCCTCTCCGGCAGAGTGAACCTCTTCATCTGCTACTGGCACGACTGCGCGCCTCAGTGGCTGGTTAGGATTTTTTGGATCAAGAAGACTTGCAAAATAAGGGGTTATAGCCAATGGAAGCAGGGCATGATAATGCTGAATTGCTTTTAATTCGTTATCCGAAAGTTCTAATATTCTTTCTAATTCTTGTAAATGGGTAATGCGGTGCTGTAACTGCCAGCGCCAATCATTCCAGTCAGCGCTTGATGCGCTGGGGAAAAAACGTCTCCGGAAATTTGAGGCGCGCGTCCTTGTACAAGACCTTTTATAGCTTTTGGACTCTTGAATGAATATAATTTTAGGTTCAGAGACATCCGTTTCTTTTCCCTCTATTATAGAATCAAGGCCGGTTTTATTTTCTGAAACCAAGGCTGCGGACAATGGGTCTGGAGGTTCTGCGCCTTCTTCTTTTAATAATTTATGAGTCTTCATATCTTTTATATCTTCTCCTGCTCTATAATTATTACGGCTGTAACACAACCGGTTAATATTTATCTGTACGATCAAGTCCAGTTTTTCAGGTTCAGCAAGATAGATATACTAGATTGGACTCACCCCCCTTCTCTTGTAACGCAAATTAATTACTTGACCCTTTATAGGGCTATATATACAATTTCGGAAAATGTACAAGGGCATTTTAACTATTTTTTTATTTTTTGTGACTACTCAGGCTATATGCCTGAGTAGTCACAATTCCTATACTATTTAATTATGCTTAGAGACTTGGCTATTCGCAATTTTGCTGTCATAGAAAACCTCCATATCCAATTTTCAAATGGCTTTACAGCGCTTAGTGGCGAAACCGGCGCTGGAAAATCTATTATTATAAACGCGATTAAACTTCTTCTTGGTTCAAAGCCTAGCGAGGACATGATCAGGGAGGGAGAGGATATCGCTGAGGTAGAGGCGTTTTTTGAAGTAAATAGTGAGAGTAAGGCAGCGCGGTTTATTTTGGAACAAGGCTTATCAAATGATGAAGATAAGAGCGAACTCTTAGTGCGTCGTGTTATTGCAAGAAATAATAGAAACAAGAATTTCATAAACAACAGGATGTGCACACTGCAAATATTGACCAGTATAACTGAAGAATTGGTAAACATATCAGGACAGCATGCCCACTATTCTCTTCTCAGGCCCGAAACTCAGCTTGCTGTGCTTGATGAGGCGTGCGGGCTTGAGGGAATGAGAAATTCATTGCAAGACGCTTATCATAAAATGGGGCCTCTTTTGGAAGAGGTAGGAAGATTGCAAAAAGAGGCGGCTAAATCCTTAAGCGATAAGACAGTGATGGAGTTTCAGAAAAACGAAATACTTGATGCGCATCTTTCTGAAGAAGAAGAGGCGACCTTAAATAAGGAGAGGCTTAGGCTAAAAAATGCAGGGCTGCTCTGCTCAACCCTTGGCGAAGGCATAGATATTTTATATAGCTCGCAGTCTTCTGCTGATAGATTGCTAAAGGAGGTTGGCAAGCGAATTTTAAGTCTTGGAAAGATCGACCAGGTCCTTACCAGGCCGGCGGAACGAGTTCTGGCCGCAGCCTATGAGATCGAGGATTGTGTTGCAGAGCTTAGCGCGTACATTGCAGGTATCCATTTTAGCCAAGAGCGATTGGAAGAGGTTGAAGAGCGGCTGGATGTTATTCAGAGGCTTAAACGAAAGTATGGTAAAAGCATTTCCGGTCTTTTGGAACTTCTTAAAGATATAGATAAAAGAATTGCAGGCATTGCTACCTCTAACGAGAGGATAGAAGAACTAAAAAGCAGGCTTGACAAAGAGAATCAAAAAATATGTTCTATATCAAAAAAACTATCTGACGAGCGCAAGGAAGGATCAAAAAAGTTTTGTCGTCGTGTGGAAGAAGAACTCGCAACACTTAATATGTCTGGAACCCAATTTGATGTGGATTTTGATAATATACGGGGGGGGTCGGTTGCTTCTGAAGGCGAATATCTTGTAGTAGATGGAAAAAGGATCAATGAATACGGTTTTGATCAAATAAATTTTCTAATTTCTCCAAATCCAGGGGAACGGCCGAAATCTCTTTCAGATATTGCTTCAGGCGGGGAATTGTCGCGGATTTTACTTGCGATTAAGACGATAGTTTCAGAAAAAAAAGGATTGGGGACAGTGGTCTTTGATGAGATCGACTCAGGCATAGGAAGTTCTGCGGCAGATGGCGTGGCAAAAAAGATGAAAGCGTTATCAGGGCGTCAACAGGTGATCTGTATAACCCATTTTGCACAAATTGCCGCCCAGGCGGATTATCATTTTGTTGTAACAAAGAATATAGTCTCTGGTCGAACCATTACACAGATAGAACTACTTAATAGAGAAAACAGGCTCTATGAGATTGCGAGGATGCTAGGGGGGCGCAGTGTCTCTTGCAAAGGGTTAGATCATGCTAAAGAGATGCTGGGAAATAAAGGCTCTTTTTGATTTTATGTTTGACTTTCCAGAGGCAATTATTTACATACTGAATTAATAGACTTTTTAAGCAGGGGGGCTTTATGAACAAGGCGGATCTTATAGAGGCTTTCAAAAAAGAGGCCGACCTTTCCAAGGGAAAGGCAGAAGCAGTAGTAGACCTTTTTTTTAATGAGATGATCGAAGCTCTAAGTCATGGCGATAGAGTTGAAATACGCGGATTTTGTTCTTTTTATGTAAAGCAATATAAATCCTATACCGGTAGAAACCCTAAAACAGGGAATACGGTTCATGTAAAGCCCAAAAAACTCCCATTTTTAAAATGCGGTCTTGAACTCAAGCAGCGAGTTGACAACTATATAGAGCGCAATAAGACATAGCACTCTAACCGCGCGATTCAGACATCATAATCTGTGACAAGACCCATTAT
>JAZDIE010000285.1:0-3486 GCA_043805295.1 Pseudomonadota bacterium | reverse complement strand
TGGTATCTTTTGAATCCGCAAAATGGCGTGATGAGTTTTTTGTAAAAAAAATCAAGGGAGACCATTTAAACGAGGTCGGATGGTGGCACCCGTGGGCTGCTCAAGCTATTGGGTCACGCAATGAATTTGAAAAGCATATACCACTTTTTTACCTTGGGATAGCTCAGAGGCTTGCGAATAAAGGGGTATGAGCGCGTTAAAAACATGGTAACCGTTCACGGGTTCACGGTGAACTCCTGAACCCTGAAACGGTTGTGGATGTATTGAGGGAGAAGTCATGAGAAAGACCAAGATTATCTGTACTATTGGGCCTGCAAGCAATACCCCATCCATGCTGGAGCAGTTGATTGTCTCAGGGATGGACGTGGCCAGGCTGAATTTTTCACATGGCACGCAAGAAGAACATGCGGATATGATCCGTCTGATCAGAGAGGCGTCTTCGAAGACAGGAAAAGACGTGGCAATTCTTCAGGATCTTTCAGGGCCTAAAATTCGTATTGGGGAACTTCCTGATAAGGGGGTGCAGCTCTATCCAGGACAAATGTTTACGCTTACAAACAGGGATGTCATTGGGTCGAATAGAGAAGTTTCACTTACATACACATCCCTGCCAGCAGAGGTTTCATGCGGAACACGGATATTGCTCGCAGACGGCGCGCTTGAACTTAAGGTCGTTTCTGTTACAGATTCAGATATTGAATGTGAGGTGGTGATAGGCGGGGTGCTGACATCTCACAAAGGTGTGAATGTCCCATCAGGGAGCATAAAAGCCCCATCGCTAACCGATAAAGATGTTGATGACCTTGAATTCGGTATCAGGCATGGCGTTGATCTGGTGGCGCTTTCGTTTGTCCGGTGCGCAGAGGATGTCGCCAGGGCAAAAGATGTGATTTTACGCCACTCTGTTTCAATCCCTGTCATAGCAAAGATCGAAAAGCATGAGGCAGTCGCCAACATTGAAGAGATATTAAAAATGGCTGACGGCGTTATGGTGGCGCGCGGCGACCTTGGGGTGGAGATATTGCTTGAAAAGGTTCCGGTTGTTCAAAAAGATTTGATCCGCAAGGCAAACGCAGCAGGAAAGCCTGTAATCACAGCGACCCAGATGTTGCGTTCTATGGTGGATGCGCCCCGGCCCACCAGGGCGGAGGCTACGGATGTGGCAAACGCCATACTGGACGGCACTGATGCTGTGATGCTCTCTGAAGAGACGGCTATAGGCAACTATCCGGTACAGGGAGTTCAATACCTGTCGCTTATCGCGCAGGAAACGGAAAAGGTCTATCCACACACCAGGTATCTTAAAGGCAGACAAATAGGATTGGACATGACCGGGTCAGTAGCCCATGCGGCTTGCATGCTGGCGCAAGATCTTGATGCAAAGGCGATTGTGGCGTTTACCCAGTCAGGGGCTACGGCTCAGGCGATATCACGGTTTCGTCCTGGCCGTCCGGTTATTGCTTTAAGCCCGGATAAAGAAGTGCTCCGCAGGTTAGCTGTCCACTGGGGGGTATTCCCTTGGCAGATTGCTTCGTTGATTGAGACAGAAGACATGATTGAAAAAGCGGCTTGCGCAGCGCTTTTAACAGGGCTTGTGGCAAAGGGGGATTCGATAGTGATTACAGCCGGACTTCCTATTTCCTTAAAGGGGAGCACGAATATGGTTAGGGCTAAAAGGCTTTGATAGACAATAGATTAAGTGCCATTGTGGGCCGTCGTCTATGGTTAAATTTGTTGAAGCAGTAAAAAGTTGCAACTCACACCCCGTCATCCCACGGCTTGACCGGGGGATCCTGTATATTTAATTGGTTATAAGGTCTGGTTTGCCCGATCAAGTCGGGCAATGACGATTTTACGACTTCATCAAATTTGTTTCTTATAATGATTTAACTGTACAGTAAACTTTTCAACTGCTGTTTTATCATTCTCTTTTTTGGCCAGCGCAATCGCCTCTTCCATATCTGCTATGGCCTTGTCAAAAATGCCTCTGCTTCCCCAAATTACCCCACGATTGTAGATCGCTGCGCTGTTGTTAGGCTCAATCTCCAGGGTTTTATTGATATCGTCCATTGCCCTGTCTAAGGAGCCTTGTTGTATATAAATTCTTGCCCTGATACTATACGCCCCGGCGTTTTTGTTGTTTAATTTAAGTATTTTCCCCACGTCGGACAAGGCTTCATATAATTTTTCTGATTCGGCAAAGGCTGTGGCCCTGTTATATAATATAACTTCGTTGGTTGGATCCGATTCCAATGCTATGGTAAAATCAGCTATGGCTTTCGCATAATTTCCCTGTTTGATTAGCGCAATACCCCTCTGGCTGTAGGAGTCTTTATTGTCTGGATTAAGCGATATAGACTTATTAAAATCCGCTATAGCCTTTCCATATTCCCCTTTTTTACTCCAGACCACACCTCTGTTATATAACCCCTCATTGCTTTCCGGTTGTTTTGCGAGCATTTTTGTAAAATCATCAATTGCTTTGTCCAAATCGCCTTTATTGGCAAAGACTACCCCTCTGGCGTAATAAGCTTCCGCATTGTCCGGATTGCATGCGATTGCTGTTGTAAAATCTTTTATGGCGTTATCGACATTGTTGATTTGAATAAATGAAAGGCCTCTGTAGTAAAGAGCCTGTTCATGCTTTGGATTTAATTCAAGCGTCCTTGTTAAGGTGGATATGGCGTTTTGCCAATCTCCTTTACGATGCAGGGCAGCCCCTTTTTGGTAGAATGGCATGTCCCATTTAGGCTCTAATTCAATTGTCTTGTCCCAGTCGGCAATCGCTTTGTCGTGCTCTTTTTTTTCTTCAAATACCAGGCCTCTGTTGTAGTAAGCCTCTGCGCTGTCAGGCGTTATTTCTATAAGTTTGGTAAAATCATCGATTGCGTCATTGAGCCAGCCAGCACGGAATGAGGCAAGACCGCGTTGATACAAGCATAGTTGTTTCTTTTTAGTTTTTTTACCTACCAGGTTGAGCGCTCGAGTAAAACACGGGATTGCGTTTATGTGTTCGCCCTTTGCTACAAAATCCATGCCTTGCCGGTAATGGGTATCAAAGCGCTGAGTTTCGGAGCTGAACTGTGGGGATTCATTGTCCCTGAAGCCAGGAGTTGAATCCGGAGGATGCTGCGAGTCATTGATATCCTGTGACGTTACAGCCTTTTTGTCGGATGTCGTCTTATCTTCAGGCGAGTCACACCCTGTTGCGGCCAGAGATAATACAAGACATATTGCGATAAGGAAAAAATTGATTGAGTTTTTCATTTTCATGTACGCCTATATCGTTTAGGCACGAAACTGATTTCAAGCGCCTCTTGTATGGCAGAGTCCATGTCTTTTGATGTGCATTGATAATAGAGACTTGCGCTTGCTCCGATACGAAGCGATATGTTTTCACCGCTTTCCCATGGCCACCATGCGGCAAAGAGCAATATCTCTTTTGAAAGAGCCAGTGTGTATAGATTTTGCCCTTCACGCAGAAGG